>JAQWQB010000058.1 GCA_029245065.1 Flavobacteriales bacterium
ACTCCAAGGCTCGCCCCGAAGTGTCCTCCTTTCTCAGACACAATGTCTACGATGTACTGACGTAACTCGTCGCACAATTGTGGAAGTTCTTCTTCTTTGATTTTACTTCTTAGGTCATCAGGTAATGCTACCTGATCAAGAAGTGGTCCTGCCTTATATTCACTCATAGTTAAGCTGTTGCCTACGGTCATTTCGTAGTCGTCCTTACCGTAACCAACAAAAATAGAAAATTATTGTTCGCTTGAACTGAAGTAAATGGTCTTCAAGCCAGTGCTTAACGAAGATTATGCTTTTTCCAACAGGCCGGTGAGAATGGACTCAAAGATCTGTCTTCCATCGGTATTACCAAGATCAAGATCTGAAGCACGCTCTGGGTGAGGCATCATTCCAAAAACATTTCCATTTTTATTCATCACACCAGCGATGTTCTCTACCGAACCATTTGGGTTGGTGTCTTCATTGATTTTACCTGCCTCATTGCAGTACCTGAACAACACCTGATCGTTGTCGTCCATTTCCATCAATGTTTGATCATCTGCGAAGTAATTCCCTTCACCATGGGCGATTGGAATTTTCAACGGCACTTTTGGGTCTAGTCCTTTTGTAGGTAATGCTGTAGCAGATTGCGGAAGCAAGAATGTATTCTGACAGATGAATTTTCTGTTGGTGTTATGCAGCAACGCCCCTGGTACCAAGTTGGCTTCTGTCAAAACTTGAAAACCATTGCATACGCCTATGAGGTACCCTCCTTTGTTGGCGTGGGCAATGACGTCTTCCATAATTGGTGAAAAGCGCGCAATGGCTCCACTTCGTAGGTAATCTCCGTAGCTAAATCCACCCGGAAGAACGATAAAATCTGCTCCTTTGAGGTCTCTTTCCTTATGCCAAAGGCGTTCAACTTCTTGTCCGAGAATGTCTTGAAGAACATAAACCATGTCCTCATCGCAGTTGGACCCTGGAAATACTACTACACCAAATTTCATTGAAATTGCTTTGCTGCAAAGGTATGCAAAAGCGAAAAATTGAGGAAGAAAAAGGTGTCTTTGTGGAAAGATTTCTAGGCGAAGTTCGAAACATGAAAAATCCCCTCACCGGTTTTAATCGGCAAGGGGATTTCCTATTTACTGTAAACTGGTTAAGTTTTACGTAGTTGTTAGCGAATTATTTTGAAGGTGTGCATCTGTCCTGATACGGTATTTCGAACTGAAATAAGTACTATTGGAATACTTTGCACTTGTGTAAATGGAATGATTTCTCCAGCGAACGTTCCTACAATTGGATTAATCAATTGCTGTCCGAGAAGGTTGTATGCTTCAATCTGGTACGTTGAAGGAACATCACTTCTGAAACGAATTACGGGTTGTCCTTGGCTCATGTACACATCAACCAACTGGTCAACTGGCAACTCATCGATTCCTACCCCTTGTTGCACTACGACCACAATTTGGAAGTCGCCTTCGCACTCTTCATTGGTAGCGTCAAGCGTTACAATGAATGCGCCTAGCTCAGTGTATGTGTGAGTTGGATTTTCTTCATTACTTGGCATCCCTCCGTCTCCGAAGTTCCACACGTAATCTGTTGCGTTTTCTGAAAGGTTCGTGAAATCAACCGTAGCTGATCCATCTTCCAAGTATATTACTTGTGAACTTGCCTCGAAGTTGGCCACTACCGTTGGAGCAGCAACAACTGTTACCGTTTCAACCATTTCACATCCGTTTCCGTCTGTTACGGTGAATACGTAATCACCTGCTGGAAGGTCCGTCAACATTGTTTCGGTTGATCCATCTTCCCATTGAGCGATGTACGGCTCCATTCCGCCTGAAAATTCAACAGCGGCTGAACCTGTATTCTCTTCGTTACATGCAATATCTGTATGACTGCTTGTGAGAATTAATTCTTCTGGCTGAGTGAGTTCGAAGTCCATTGTGAGTGATGCACATACCGGGTTACCGTTCACAAGAACAGTGTAGTTCCCTGGCATAAGATCGTTCAATTCACTTGCTTCCATACTACCTTCTTCAGTAGCAATAACAGTTCCTTCTGAATCCATCCATGTGTAATCCCATGGTCCGTCTCCAGTACCTGAAGCTACAATGCTACCATTGGCGTCGTTGAAACAAGAGATGTTTTGAGCAGAAGCAGTAATTGTTTCACCTACGTGAACAATGAAGCGTACTTCTTGCGTTACGATTTCTGTTTCAAATTCAATCAACGAAACATCAGCAATAGGGTAATCAACACCTGTCATCACGTCTTCGATGTAAATACATCTGTTTCCAAGGTCTGGAATGTCTTGGATTTCAAGGTTTGCTGATCCTGGTTCTGTTGTGGTAATCATGATTGGTACTTCGTAAGCTTCAGGCGTCAAAGGAACACTGTTGATGGCCAAAAACTGATCATCTTCAGACATTGAAGCCATGCTCATCTGTGCGTTTCCAGAGAAAAACTTGAAGGCATCAATTGCCGGGTCAAAGTTCTCCGTTGCATTTTCGTTGAAAGCAATTACAATTTCATCTCCTAGTCCAATTCCATTTGAACGGATTTTCAAGAAGTCTTCACTTTCATTCACTTGTGGTTCGAAGTCGTTTACTTTTGCCGCTTCATTCACTGTCATTTCAGCACCAGCTTCGAAAGCCTGTACCCAAAATGCTTCTCCACTTCTAATAAGCGGTGTACCACCATTCACGCCGTATCCGTTTGAATACGTTCTGAACTGGCCAAGACCTACATCCCAGACGTAAAACGCGTTGTATATGTTTGTGCGTGACCATCCTACTTCACTATCCCAATTGATATCCGATGGATACGGGTTAGCCACTACATTCAATCCGTCTGAAGTTGGTGTTCCAAGATCAGAGTAAGAGATAGGAATGGCTGTTTCACCGAGGTTAGGCGTTGCAGACACTTCGTAAGTATATGTTCCTGGGTTGGCATAAACGTAGTAACCTAAGCCATTCACCAACACATCTTCTGATGACGCTACTGGAACGAATGCATCTTCGGTACTTGGAATGGTTTCATCGTAGTAACGAATGCTTACAAAGTTGTAATCTGGATAATCAGAACCTTCAAATCCAGTGGTAATGAAATCCTCATCCCAATCAGCCACGGTAGCATCCGTGAACGGAGCGCCGATGGTCATCCAACCGGTAAAAGGCATTTCAACAGTGTGTTCAACCGTTAGCTCACCATCAATAGTTCCTGTTAAAACAGGAGCTAGGTTTGCCGAATGACCAACACCGTTAGAATTCAATCGTACTAATCCGTTTGTAACAAGTGTAGCGCCATTCACGAAAAGCTGGTCGTTGACAGACACAGATCCAATGGCATGAACATTCATGTTGTTGTTTACGGTAAGTGTGTAAAAGTCAGAAGCACCCAAAATCTGTTGGTCAGCTTCTCCTTCAAATGCTACTTGTCCTTGACCTGCGTCAAAAGTTCCTAGGTTCTCCCAATCTCCTTGAACAGAAATACGTGCACCTTCAGAAACCATGACTGTGGCACCGAACTCAATGTTTATGTCCACAGCGGCTACATCAGTATCAATTTCTACATTGTGACCAGACATGACGGTAACGTCGTGTAGTTCACTAGGCACACATCCACAGTCCCAGATCCATGCTTGATTCCAGTTTCCGGAAGCAATAGAATGAACCTGAATGGCAGCAGAGATGGCTGTAGGTAATGGGTTTACATTGATTGGCTCTTCAGCCAATTGGATATTCCCTGTAGTGGGAATAGCGGGCGATTCAGTCGGGAAGACTAAATGCTGAGCTAAGACTGGCGAGGCAGTTAGCACAAGGCCGAAGCAAATAAGTGCGAGCAGTTTGTAAGTACGTTTCATCTTCAAAATTGTTAGAGCGAATAATTACGCAATACACTTTTGTACGAGAATGGACTTCAAAAGGTTTCGAGATGAAAAGTTCCGCTCAAAGAAAAAGCCTCTTTACAAGTGTAAAAAGGCCCTTCTCATTCGTCGGTTTATAAGGCAGATTACCGCACAACCAATCGTTCAGTGAACGATCGTCCTGCAACGGTCATCTGAAGAATATACATTCCTGCGTTCAAATTGTTTTTGTTAATCTGAACGGTATTTGTACCTGAAGTAGCGTTGGCATTGAACACCTGCTGTACTTCTCGTCCGCGTAAATCATGAAGCGTAATCAACACATCAGCGCTTCCTGTGAGGAAGAAATTCAATGTTGCTTGCTCATCCATCGGATTAGGGTACATGTTATAAATAAAGTTACTCGCGATTTCTTCTACCGATACATCTTCGTTGGTAACGATTTCGATGTTGATATCATCGAGGTACACGTTGTTACCTCCTTGTGCTTCAAGTTCGAACATGAGTCTGAAGTTCGGCACAAAGAACTCAGGATTGGTAACTGTAAACGCGTTGCTGTTCCACTCTTCTGGGCCATCTGGCACGAAAGAAGAATTTTGCGCGGGTGCTGTTGGTAGATCCGTAATTCCACGGTGCATCTTTCTCAACGTCCAATCTTCACCACAATCCTTGGAAACACTCACTCGGAGTTTGTCATCTGTTTCTTCTATTCTGTTGCAAGAAGCCCATTTGTAAGAGATGATGGCATACGCCGCGTCTGTTAAATCCATGGTAGCCGTAATGAGCTGGTCTTTGGTACCAACTGTGCTCACGTTGTTGTTATTGATTCGAATTGCTCTACTACCAGTGTAAGCCGCAGAAGTTGTTACTGACCAATCAAAGTTGTCAGTTCCATTTTCGGACCAAAAATCTTCATTCAACCCATCTTCAAAGCTATCTGAGAAGGGCGAAGGAAGCACACCAGAAGGCAGTACTTCAATGTAGTCTGTTTTAATCTCTTGCACGGTCTCTACACCGTTTCCAACCGTGAGTGTTACACTGATCATACCTGGTGTATCGAAGGTAATAACAGGGTTTCTGTGTACTTCAGGGTCTATTCCCGTGATTACTTGGCCATCGCTAATTTCCCATGTCCACTCCGTAATTCCGTTGTAAGAATCATCGAAAAACTGAATACTTTGGCCTTGGCAAATACTAAATTTCTCAGCATTGAAGTCTGCTTGGCAAAGCACTGACTCATCTGTGAAAACACCTGTAGCAATCAGGTTTGACTCCTGCCAGAGCTGGTTACGCTGTGCAATGTTTGACTGAGCAGAAGTTCTCATGCGGTCTTTCTGACCTTGCGTGAACATGCGTGAGCAATAAGAATACTCCATGTAGTTCTGCACGTTATCCAACGTCGTACACGAAACACCATCTAAATCGCAGCTTGTCCAACCTTGTGAGTTAGGAGTATCATCAACGAAGTCATCTGTATTGCAATTCCCAGCTACTCCTGGCGTGTTTGTTCCTCCCCAAAGGTGACTTAGGTTCAACCAGTGTCCTACCTCATGGGTCAATGTTCTAGATCTGTAGTTGTTACTTGTTCCAATAGAACCGGTGTAGCTGTGCTGTAGAACGATTCCGTCTAAAGGAGCGGCGTTGTTATTATTTACACTAGATGGTAGGTATGTATAACCAGCAGAACCAGCGGCGTAATTACACACCCATACATTACAGTACTTATTCCGCGGCCATTGAATCAAATCTTTCATGTCTTGATCTCCATCAAACGTGAGGTCAGATTCAATGCGGTTGATTCCTTTGGTGCAGTTTCCATTTGGATCAAGCTGAGCCAATCTAAATTCAATCTCAATATCTGCTGTGATGTCTGCGAACTCTGCTACTACATCTTCAATATCTTCGTTCATCATTCTAAAATCTCTATTGAGAACGCTTACTGCATCGTAGACTTGCTCGTCTGAGATATTCTCATTTCCATTGGCATGGATGATGTGAAAAACGATTGGGATGATGTAGACTTGGTTTTCTCCGCCGCCTCTTTGTGCTGCATAGGCAGCCGTCTCTTCTTCCAATTGATCAGCTGCTTCTTGCGCGCCTTGTTCATTGTGGAACCTATCAAACAACAATTGTGTTTGTTCCGTTTGCCCGCAATATAAAACGTCTTGCGCCTGCACCATAGTCGTGCCAAGCAATGCTAATGCCGTCAACAATTTTCTCATCTCTCTATCCAGGTTTTTTCGAAATAGTGCCTAAAGATACCGCCGAATGAATACAATTTTATCACGAAACACCCTCATTTCTCTCAAACTATTGGATTGCTTGTGCGTGCATACCTATTAATTACTGATTTGTTCCAAAAAAGTTCATAGGACAATTCTGAAATGCAATCTTTGATGAATTTTCATCTTACTTCTGGTGGCTAATTAGCGACCTTTGTGATATGAGTTCCCTTCAACGTTTAATTACCTTTCTTCTTATTTGTGTGAGTTTCACTGCAATGGGTCAGCAGTCTCAGAACGCCTATGTTATTGGCAGGTGGTTTGACGAAGACCCTCCCATCAATGCGCGAGAAGCACGGTTCAACGACATTTGGGCATGGGAATGGGAGGGCGAAGAATACGCCGTTATGGGTTCAACATCAGGCACGCACATTGTACACCTGAAAAAGAACAATGCCATCACGGAAGTGGCTTACATACCGGGTGGAGCACAAGGAAGTTTCGTCATACACAGGGACTTCACCTTTTACAACGGATACCTTTACGGTGTGTGTGATCAGCAACCTTCTGACCTCCAAATAATTGACTGCAGGTCTCTCCCTGAAAAGGTTGAATTGGTTAATACCACAGGCGAATTCTTTTCAACGGCACATAATATTTTTGTGGACGAATACACCGGCAAACTCTATGTTAGCGGCCCATCAGGAAATGCTTTGGTAGTGCTTGATGCCACTGTAGACCCCGTAAACCCCACACTTTTAAACGCTTTTGACGGCGTAGGGTATGTGCACGATGTATATGCACGAAGAGACACCGTGTTTCTTCATGCCGCGGGCGAAGGAATGTTGGTCATGGATTTTTCAGATTCCAACAACCCAACCCTTCTTGGAGATTTACCGGAATACCCGGAACAGGGATACAATCATTCAGGGTGGTTAAGCGAAGACGGAAAAACATACGTATTCGCTGATGAGACACCTGGGACAAGCTTAAAAGTGGTGAACACCTCTTCGATCCAAGAGATGGAAGTACTCTCTTTGTTAAAGTCAAATGGCCCGGAACACACCATGGCCCATAACCTTATTGTTAAGGACAACTTTGTCTATGTCTCTTATTATTTTGATGGGTTACAAGTGTTCGATATTTCGGACCCTTCCAACCCATCACTTTATGCTTGGTATGACACTTATGATGGCCCATCTGAAGATTACAGGGGAGCTTGGGGGGTCTATGCCGGCCTGCCTAGCGGACGAATATTAATCTGTGACAGGCATACGGGATTGTATGTTTTCAACTTAAAGAACGATGGCACACAAGCCATTCAAGAAGACATTGTGATTTTCCCAAATCCAGGGCCTGGTGATGGAATTCTTCGTGTTCAACGAGAATCTATTTTCAAGTTAGCGCACCGCATTTTCAACGCCCAAGGAAAGCTGATGAATGAGGGTGAATGGTTAAACACAAGTACTACATTCTGGATCCCACTGGGGCTGGAAGCGGCAGATGCCGGTGTATACTACGTCGAAGTTATTGTGGATGAAGGCACCCCTCAAGTGTTGAGGTATATCAAACAGTGATTACCTCAGCAGGGTAACATGCCCTGTGCGCACTTGGTCTTCAGAATTGAGTAGATCCCTGAACTGCACTTCCCAGACATAAACGTCATTCTGAGCGTAATAATTTCCGTTGTTGTTATTACCCGTCCAAGCAACACCAACTTCTGTGGTCTGAAAAACAAGGTTACCCCATCGGTCCCATATTCTGAAAATATAATTTGTTTGGTAGATTCCACCACCGAATATTGGAACGAAAGTCTCGTTAATTCCATCGTTATCAGGCGTAAAGGTATTCGGCACATAAAAGAGCAACACCGGCTCCACATTGATCACTTTACAAATCGTATCAGTACACCCTACTTCGCTTTCTACGTTCAAACAAACTTCCCACGATGCTAGATCAATTGCAGGAAACTCGAATGAAGGGCTTTCTTCAACACTTGTTCCTATGCCTGCGAAATTCCATTCGTACAACGTAGCACCTTGCGATTCGTTGATAAAATCAATTTCAGCATCCAATGTAGTTGGGGCGAAAGGTGTCCATGTGAAATCAGCAGTTGGGTAATCATAGACCTCAATTGGCACGTCGAGAGTCGCCGTTGCGGTACAGCCTAAAGATGATGTTACCGTCAACGTTGGGTTGTAATCTCCTGGCTCCCCGTAGACATATTCGATATCAGCGCAAATCGGTTGTGTCACTCCATCGCCTAGATCCCATTCACAAAATTCTACCAATTCAGAATCTGGTGTATTATTCATCAGCATTACCGATACCGGATAACACCCTGAAGTCACATCCACGCTGATCTCAGGAATAGGGTTGTCGAAAACAGTTACTACAACCGTATCTGAAGCAATGAACGTACATCCGTCGTTGGCGAAAATGACGTATGAAATATTCACCACGTTTGGCGGACAAACTTGTGTTGCCGCTGTTTCCGCAATGGTGTCATTGGAGAACGTTATTTCAACCCAATCGATATCAATTGGTCCAGTTCCTCCCGAAATATCAGCCGTCAAATCAATGCATTCGCCATCGCATATTTCAATGGCATTGGCCGGACCAGCAACCACGTCAATCGGTGTACTAATCACCACGTTTGATAGTAGCGTGTCTGAAGAGCAGCCGAAACCGTCAACGGCAACAACATACGCTTCGAGGTCGTCTTCCACATTCACCACATAAGGGTTTGTAGTAGACAGAGATGTTGTTGGAGGGAATCCTTCGAACCACTCATATTGGAAATTCCCATCACCACCCAACGCAGTCGCTTCGAAAGTCACCTCTTCACCCACGCAGATGATTTGCTCATCAAACGAAGTGGTCATGGTAATTTCATCTGAATCAGAAACCAATGATACAAGGCTATCAGCTACACACGCATTGGCATCTACTGCGTAAACAGTGAAATCTCCTGCTGGAAGGTTGTCAAACGTTCCTGCGCCGTTGCTAGAATCTAATTCTTCAATACCGAACTCAACCCCTTCAGTTGATTGAATCTCAATTGAACCAGACGATGTGCCGAAACAAGTTGGGTCGACCACAATCGTGTTATCCAAGAAGTATTCAGGTAGTTCAGTAATGGTAACCAAATTGGTCAATTCGCAACCGTTGTCATCAGTCACAATGTAGTTGTAATCACCGGCACAAAGTATGGAAAGCGAATCTGCTGTTTCTACCGTTGTGTCCCACGTGAAGCTGTATGGCTCATATCCTCCTTCTGGATGCAATGCAATAAAGCCATCGCATATTCCAAAGCACAAATCAGCGCTAAAATTCTCTACTACGAGGTATGGCTCAGGTACATTTATGAATAGCGAATCCTGTGCGAAACATCCTTCTGCATCTGTAACAGTAACCACATACCAATCGGAAGCTATTGGGGTAACTGTTGGGTCCGCTACATCTAGCGCGCCTCCATTAAATGTACCATTGTCTTCCCATAAGTAACCCCCGCCTCCTTGGGCATTTAACATGGCATCTGCGCCGTAGCACAAGTCAATATCTTCGCCTGCATCTGCATCTGGCAAATTTTGAAGCGTTATCGTTACTTGGTCTGTAGAAGAACAAAATTCTTCCGTCACCGTAAGGTCATACGTAAAATCTACTGGAGCCCCTGTTTCGTTCACTCCTGTAAATATGGGTTGTGCTACCGTGGCATCACTTAAGCTATCTGCAGGCGTCCACTCGTATTCATAGTTCAGCACTTCGGCAACCCCAAGGGTAAACTCATCCCCCGAGCAAACCACCATGTCCAATCCTGCGTCCGCTATTGGAAGTGCAATTTCTGTAATGGTAATGCAATCTGTTAACACTGAGAAGCATCCGTTTGCATCCGTAACCGAACTCAAGCAACAATCTCCTCCAACATTAACAGGGAACGAAAATGGCGATGCGTCAACAACCACATTTTCCGGTCCGCCGTCTATGGCATAGTCCAACGTCCATGGTCCTGTTCCAGAAAGCTCAACAATTACTTGAATCTCCTCTCCAGCGCAAAATGCGGTATCGCCAAATGTGAAAGATACTATTGGGAGCTGGTCTATGGTAACCAATGTGGTATCAGAGTTGACCGTGTTTGAACAACCGTTCGCGTCTACCACTGCATCGATGAACCACATTAAGCTATCAGAAACAGTATATGTCTCAGAAGCGTTGCTTAGTGTAATGGTCTCCGTGAAATCAATTACACCATCTGAGTCTACGTCATTTGCAATTTCAACATCCCAGTCTGGCGCACCCGTTAAGTCTATTGTTAAATCCAACGAACCACCAGCGCAGAAACTACCTCCACCAGAAATAGTTGCCGTAGGCAATGGATTGACAATCACCACCGCATTTCCTTGTACTGTTCCAGCACAAAAATCATTTGAAACACTTACGATTGTGTAATCTCCGGCGGTTGAAACATCCAAGACCAATGGGTTGTCTACAATGTCAGTCAACGGGCTTTCAGCCGGTTGAACTCCATCGATAGCATATTCAATGTCGTAGTTTCCGTATCCAGTAAAGTCTATCTGTACCGCTTCAGTTTCATCTGCACAAATAGTGCCTCCTCCAGAAATGGTAGCCGTTGGGGACTCCACAATAACGAAAGGAGTTCCTTGAGATACTGAAATCCCATCAGCCCCGAGGTTTACTATTCCTGACCCATCATCATCACCAGCTACTGCTGAGATAAAGTATTGCGTATCGTACAGAAGGGTATTGCCTAAATCCAATTCAGTGGCAATGTCCCAAGATGGGGTGTCACTGATAAAATAAACAACGCCTAAATCATCTGGTCCGGGAACACTGTGAATGATGAACGAAAGAACATCATTTGGGTCCAGCACCTCATCGCCGTCGTGAACAGTGGTTAACAAACCAACATCACAAAGGGTATCGGCATCCAACGTTACTGTTCCCGAAGAGGTAAGAATTGGACAAGTAAAAGGGTCCAATGTTATCGTGGTAGGATCGCAATCATTCACGTCGGTTATGACGAAAACCGCACCATCTTCAGGGACAAGTGGGTCTGAGGTGAACAACACATCTGGCCCCATGCCAATTGGAGTAAACGTTCCTGGTAGACTGACGTTGTAAGAACCTGCATCGCCTCCTGAGAGTTCAAATACGAATTCATACGACAGGGCTGTGTTAGCACAAAGGGTGTCTACGTTTGCAACTACCGGCGAGTCATTTACTGTAACCGTAGTAACCAGTCCTGGTGTTGTTTCGCACACAGGAACTACCGTACTGTCTGCCAAATAAGTAATCTCATAGGTTGTGGTCACCAACGGAGTTACTGAAAACACTTGTGCATCAACAATATCTTCAAAGATCAGCTGAGTCTGTGTTGTTCCATCATCAGATGTAATTGAAGCGTCTAGCAGACCACCATTTGGTAGGTCGAACACCAAATCAGCTGTTTCACCCTCACACAACGTGATATCAGAAACAAAACTAGCAACGGGCAGGCTGTTCAATGTAATGGTTACTTGATCAGTAGCCGTATTTGAACAGTTGGTCCCTAAATCGGTAACACTCGTTAATGCAATGTTTGTACTTGTCGCCAAACCAGCAGGCAAGGTCCATGTGTACGGACTAGCTGCAATGGCCAATGGGCTCACATCACCTGCATAATTGTGTGCCACTTCCCAAGGTCCCGTGCCTGTTAGCGTAATTTCCAAGTCAATTTGATCGCCCTCACAAACCGTTTGGGTTCCTGTGAGCGCCGCGGTAGGAAGCGGGTCAACTTGAACTTGAGTACCAGAGATGGTAGTGGTTGCACACGTTGGCAAGTCCAAGTAAGAAATGGACGTAATGTTGTAATTGGTAGTTGCTGCAGGAGTTACCTCGATAATACTTCCGTCAGCAACGGTGGCAGGTGACAATGGGTTTCCGTCATTAGGTGTGTATTCTAATGAGAAGGTTCCATTTGGGGTGTTGATATCCACTTCTAAACTTGCCGTTTCGCCAGCGCAAATAGCTGGTACGGCGATGAAAGACGCAGTTACTGTTGGTCTAACCGTAACAACAACTTCTGTGTTTGGCGCGGTAAACAAGCATTGGGGCGTGTTTCCATCCAAAAACTGCTGAAGCACATACGTCGTTGTCGTAGTCGGGCACACTTGGAAATCATCTTGTCCAGCATTTACAGGCACCACTTCCAACAATCCCGTATTCATGTTCAAGAGTTCCACAGTGAACGGGCCTGTTCCTTGCAGATCGAAATGAATATCGGCGCAACCGCCTTCGCAAATTGTGGTGTCTCCAAAAATACCTCCAGATGGCGGAATCAAGTCCGCGATGGTTATTAAGGTATCACGAGAACAACCGGGTAAGTCGTTATCTGTTACTTCGAACGTATACACACCTCCTCCGAGTCCGGTCTGGTCTTCGTTGGTACTTGGCAGGTCTGGCCAGCTGTAAGAGTAGTTGCCTGAGCCACTGCCAATAGTTATGTCAACCGTTCCATCATTTTCTGCACACGACTCGTTCGTGATGACTGCGTCCAAGGTTGAAAGGGCCACATCAATGTTGAGTGTATCTCTGAAGTTACACGTTCCACCGGCATTGGTGGCTACAATTTCAATTTGAGAATCGAATATGGGCGAAAGTGATTGCGTGCCCCCGTTTCCGACAGGTGCAGCATCTCCTGAAATTACATTCCAATCAAAGTTGGTATCTCCTGAGGCGATCACATCCACTGTTTCGCCCGCACAGATTACCGTATCCATCACGTTCACATTCAACGACGGAAGTATGGTAATATTGATTTCGATTTGATCTGTATTTGGCACTGGACAAGCATCATCTTCAGCATCCACTGTAACAACAGTAGTCCCAATCATGGACTCGTCTGTCAACATGCAAAACTCACCTTCGGCCGAATTCAATCCACTTTGAGTGAAGGTGCCTCCTGGAAATAGTGCTTCAAAGTCTGAGCTCAGCGTAATGGCACGGAAAATATTTGCGTTTGAAGCAGACAATTCGAAACAAAGGCTATCTCCGGCACATACGCTTACTTCATCTGTTCCAATGATTGTTGCCTCATCATTTGCAGATTGAATTTCTGGTAAGTCAAAAACGGTTGGTGTAAGGTCACACAAGCGAATGGTGAAGGCTATTGTTTGCATCACTGTTCCTACCAAGGCACCCCCGTCGTACATTTCGATTTGGATTCCTACCACATAATTTCCGAAGAGTGCAGGAGAGATAAAATCGATTTCACCAGATACTGGGTCAAATGTCAATCCGGGAATGGGCTCTGTACATGCTGAAATTGTTGGTGCATCAACACCACCTGTTGTTAGTGGACAAGCCAATGACATTACGAGGTCGTATCCCTCCGGGTTATCAACTTCAACGGAATAATTTACGGGGTCACCTGTACAATAATAAGGAACTGGCAATGCGTCATACGTTACTGAAGTGGCGCAAGCATCTACTGTTGGATCTACGGTTGTAAGGAAATATGCCGTTGGCAACATTCCATTGTCCATATTAATAAAGTAGTTCCAATCACCCGCCGCCCAGCTGATTTCCCAACTGCAACCTGGGTCCAATACTACTTCATCATAATACGTTAGTTCTTGCGTCCCCGGATTCAGGCCTCCATTGCAACTGCTGTTTGCGAGCTCAGTAGCGCAGAGGTCAGAGATTTCCACCACATCAACCAAAGGCAAATTGGAAGAGAACGGAAGTGTACATCCGTTAGGGATAAAGAATAGGTTTTCTTGCGTGGTGGCTGGAGTGGCTCCTAAACAGTCTTTGTAAATGGTTAAGGTCACCCCATAAGTATCTCCCCCTAAACAGGTGTAAGAAATATTCCCTCCCAAAACGTGATTGGCTGCTGCATTTAGTGAACCCAAAACGAGCAACAATCCCAGAACGTGTCTGATAATTCGCATTTATACTTCTACTTCTTAGCTAGTTAAAGGCATTGACCATTAGGCTTTGGTTTGGTCAACTTTTTCTCTCTCCCTCCAAATATACGAAACAGAAATGATGTTCGCATACTGTTATTCCTAACTCGATAATTGTTAATATTATATGATGCTTACAAATTAGTTGCATCAGACAATTAGTTTGACGTAATTTTGTTGTCGCATTTGCACTTAAACAAATTCACATGAAAACAATTTTTACACTTTGCTTGAGCCTATTAGTAGGACAGGCCATTTACGCTCAAGGTTGCACCGAGCTTTTCATCTCTGAGTACCTGGAAGGAACAGGCAATAACAAAGGGTTTGAAATCTACAATCCTACTGCAGAACCTATTGATCTTTCTGCTTACACGCTTCAACGCTGGTCAAACGGTGCTTCTTCAAGCTCTGACGAATTGACGTTGGTAGGAACCATTCCAGCTTATGGAACTTGGGTTGTTGTGAACGGACAAACAACTGATGAAGATCTTGGTGGAGGTAACATCTCTCCTGCAGCAGATCCAGAAATGCAAGGGCTTGCGAACCAACTTGACAACCCATACCCAGCGCCAACCTACATGAATGGTGATGACGCCTTGGTTTTTGTTAAGAATGGAACTACTCCGGTTGACATGTTTGGACGTCCAGGTGAAAACCCAGGTAACGCTTGGACTGACAATGCTGACGCAGGTTACACTTCTACAGATGGTGGAACTTGGTTAACAGCTAACCACACACTTCGTCGTAAGGCTTCAATCACTGCTGGTGTAACAACTCCTCCATTGGCGTTTGACACATTCCTTGAGTGGGACACGCTTCCAAACAACACGTGGGATGGATTAGGATGGCACTCTTGCGAATGTGACCCTGATATGTCTGTTGAGTTAATCAAGCCGATTGAGTTTAACATGTACCCGAACCCTTCTAGCAACGGTAAAGTTGAATTAACTGCAAACTTGCAAATCACTGCAGTTGAGGTATATGACCAAAATGGTCGCCTTGTTTTCCAGGCGAACGTTGAAGCGAACAGAAAGAACTATACGCTTATTACCGAAGAACTTGAAACAGGTATCTATGTAATCAATGCTCACTTGGAAGGTCGCAAGACGTTCTCTCAGCGCTTGATTATCCAATAATCTACTTGTTTAGCTAAAGCCTAAGGCATGCTAAAAGCACTACAACTTACAGCCTTGCTCCTCTTTGCAGTCACTATGACTGCTCAGAAGAGCAAGGTTTTTGGTACTGTATCTGACTCTGATACACGTGAATCCATTATTCAAGCTACTGTCATTTACAAAGTGAAAGGAAGTGATAACCCTCAAGGGGTGATGACCGACTTTGACGGACGGTACTCGGTGGACCTCACCTATGGAACGTACATCTTCGAAATTCGATATTTGGGGTACGAACCACTAACGCAAGAGGTCAAAGTTGACGCCCCTTCGAAACAACTGAACTTTACCATCAAACCGAAAGTTCTGAAGGAGGCGATTATTGAAGCTGACATCGCTATTGAACGAGAAACTCCAGTGGCTTTCTCGAACATTAAACCGCTTCAAATTCAGGAAGAGTTGGCATCACAGCCACTCCCAATGATCTTAAATTCCACACCTGGGGTTTATGCCACACAAGAAGGCTCTGATGACAACGGACCTTCCATTACCATTCGTGGTTTCAAACAACGAAACGTTTCTGTAATGATTGACGGTATCCCCGTGAACGACATGGAGAATGGAGGTGTCTTTTGGAACAACTGGTTCGGGTTGGACTTGGTCATGAGAACCATGCAAGTGCAAAGAGGACTAGGACATTCAAAATTAGCGCTTCCAGCTATTGGAGGTACTGTCAACATAATGACACAGGGTATTGAAGCCCGGAAAAACACCATGGTTAAAGCCGAAGGTGGAACAACTGGAATGGGGCGAATCACGTTCGGTCATACCAGTGGATTGAAAGAAGGTGGATGGGGATACACCCTCGCTGGAAGTTATAAATACGATGATGGTTACGTAACACAACAATCATCACAAGCACTTTTCTACTACGCGAAAGTGCAAAAGAGTTTTGGCAATCACTTGCTAAGCGTTTCTGCCATGGGAGCTCCAAGTTGGAACAACACAAGATCTTACCAACAGCGTATTGCGACCTTCGACAAAGACCTTGCGAGAAGTTTGTTCAAAGGTTCTGACGCCGATTACGAGCGCATGCGTGAATACAGCACGAGGTATTGGACCATTGCGAACGATGATCTTCTTGACAACGTTTACCCAACCGTTGCTGACCAACAACAAGCCTTGACCGATTTGAACACTGAATTCGGCTATGATTCGAAAGCAGATTTCGAAGACTTGATGTACCAAACCGATTTCATTGACACGACTCGTGTAATCGAAAAAGGAAGACAGTACAATGTACACTGGGGTCAATTAGGGCGAAATGGAGAAGGACAAGAACCTTTCTACGAAAGACAAAATCAGTACCATAAGCCACTCTTCACATTCAGACACGGATGGGCCGTTCATGATTCACTTTACATTGCCACTTCTCTTTACGCTTCTATTGGTCGTGGAGGAGGTACTGCTCTTTCTCCTGGATTAGGAGATGGTGACTTTAGTGAAGACGGACAAATTAACTTCCAGGGTTTCTACGATGCACACACGACGCCTGACATTTTCGGAATTATCAATCCGGAAGCAGGGTGGATACTTAGAAAGACATTCAACAACCACTATTGGACAGGTCTGCTTTCTACCATAGAATACACCCATGACGATCATTGGTCGTTTTCAGGCGGTGTTGACTTTAGAGATTACCGAGGAGAAAAATATTCTGAAGTTTTCGACCTGCTAGGTGCTGAATATTTCCTAGACATTACCGGAGATGACAATAACCTTCCAGAACGGAAATTTGAGGGAGACCGCATTCAATTCCACAACAGAACGTATGTTCGATGGGGCGGGATTTTCGGTTTGGCCGAGTACAAAGATTTGCGTTGGACTGCTTTCTTGAACGTGAGTGGTGTTTACCAAGGGTACAACAGAATAGATTACTATGCTCCTCGTGACGTGCAGTACAACGGAGTTGATTACTACCAGCAGCTTGGGTATGATGACGTATTCGTCCTAGATGAAGTTTCTGGTGAATTTACGGTTGCTCCTACAGACAACGTGTACGAAATTGACGGGAACCAAGGAACCACGTACGTGATTGAGAACGACAACGGCATTGCCATTGACACGCTCTCCAATGCGATACTAATTAACCAATTCGATGCTGAAACGCGCACCTCTACCTCAGATTGGAAGTGGATTCCCGGGTATACGATCAAGGCAGGTGGTAACTTCAAGATTGATGAGTGGCACAGTGCATTCATGAACATCGGGTTGCTCAACAGAACACCTGTACTTCAGAACGTTATTGGATTTGACAACCAGTTTGTAAAAGGAACTGAAAACGAAATCATCAACTCCATCGAACTCGGTTATGGTTACAGCAAGTACCCATTGAGTTTCAACGTGAACTTGTACTACACAGATTGGAACAACAGGCCGTTGAATGACCTATTGAGCATTGTTGTGGAAGATTCTCAAGGAGTAGAGCGAAGGCTTCGCGCCAACATTCCTGCCATGAGTGCGGTTCACCGAGGTATTGAATTAGACGGTGCTTATCAACTCACTAAGAACATTGCGCTTGAAGGGTATATTTCCATCGGAGATTGGAAGTGGGATAGTAGCGAAGACGAGTTGACGCTTATTGACGTTGAAACGAACCGTCCTTTTGAAGACCCAAACACAAACGAACCGCTTATTGTTGAATACGATGCCAAAGGAGTTTACGTTGGAGATGCGCCACAAAGCCAGTACGGTTTTGCCGTAAAGTTCCAAAAAAATGGAATTTACCTTAAGCCACGTTTCACCTATTTCCACCGTCATTACGCAGATTTTGATCCGTTTAGTTTGAACGGCGAAAATGCAAGAAGACAGAGTTGGGAAATTCCAGGATACGGCTTGATCGACCTTCACGCTGGATACACATGGAATGTAAAAGAATCTCAATTTGACTTAAGAGTGAGTGCTTTTAACGTCTTGAACACATTATTTATCATCAATGCTCAGAACAACGACATTTTCCCATTCTACCTGTACCAAGGAGACAATGGCGAATATGACGATCGACTGCGCTACCACTTTACAGAAAGTAATTTTGACGCACAATCTGCGAGTGTTTACATGGGCTACGGTGCTCGTGGAAACATCTCTTTGAGAGTTCGTTTTTAATCAAAAATCATGAAGAAAATATTATTCTTTCTTAGCCTCTTTGTTGCTGTATCAGCTACTGCTCAAACAGATATTCTTGATGCAAGAGAAAACTACGGAGTTGGCACTACGGTGACCGTAACGGGAATCGTTACACACAACGAAAGCTTAGGATCTGTGCGTTACATTCAAGATGCAACGGCAGCTATTGCTATTTACCCTGGAACAGATTGGGGCACGTTTGACGAGCCTCAAATGGGTGACGAAATCACTGTAACTGGTGAAGTAACAGAATTCAATGGCTTGTTGGAAGTTGGACCCAATTTGACTTCAGTAACCATCAACAGTTCTGGAAACACCCTTCCTGCTCCAATGGTGATTGTACCATCTGATCAAGGGGAATTGATTGAAGGAATGTTGGTTCAAGTTGACGCTGTTGTTTTCGACGACGGTGGAATCATCATCTCTGGAAACAACACTTACAACTACACTGCTTCTGGCGAATCAGGAGTTGTATATGTGAGAACTGGAAACTTCTTGGTTGATGCACTTTTGCCAGCGGGTGAAGTAACATTAACGGGAATTCTATCCCAATTCGCAACTGACGGAATTGGTGGTTACCAAATTCTTCCACGTGACGCAGCTGACTTAGTTCCTAGCTCTGCCATCAACCTTTCAACTCCGGTTGATCAAATCAACATTGAGCAAACGAGTTTCTCATTAATCTGGAATACAGACAATGCTGGAGATTCATTCGTTGAGTGGGGATTGACACCTGACCTTGGAGAGGAAACATACGTGGGTGATATTGTTACTGAGCACGAAGTGGCCTTAACCGGACTTGAGCCAGGAACGGTTTACTACGCAAAAGTAACTTCAGCGTTGGGAGAAGATGAGACTTCGTCTAACGTTATGTCATTTGCAACGGTATCAGAATCTAGTGGAGATATCCTAGTGTACTTCACTACAACCGTTGACAACACAGTTGCTACCGAAGAGGAAGCAATCAACATCGGTTCAGATATGAACGATACCATTGCAGCTTACATTGGTCGCGCTGAACATACGCTAGACATGGCGATTTACAACATCAATGATGCTGTCATTGTAGAAGCGATCAATACTGCACAAGAAAATGGCATCCAAATTCGTTACATCGCTCACGGTGCAAATGCGAACATAGGTATTGGAAGTTTCAACGCAGGAATTCCTGTACTACAGCGTCCAGACGACACCGGAAGTGGTATGCATAACAAGTTCATCGTTATTGATGCTGATTACGAGGACCAAGCCTTCGTATTGACTGGATCAACGAACTTCACACCGAACAACCTCAATGACGACCCGAACAACTTGTTGATTTTTCAAGATCAAAGTTTGGCACGTGGATACCGTGTAGAATTCAACGAAATGTGGGGAAGTGACGGTCCAGAATCTGATTCTGATAATGCAAAGTTTGGAGCTGATAAATCAATCAACTCACCTCGACGTTACATCGTTGGTGGTTCAGATGTTGAAGTATACTTCTCGCCTTCTGACGGCACAACGAAAGCCATTGAGAACGCTATTTTAACGGTAGAGTACGATATGTACTTCGCCCTACTTGTATTAACTCGTGATGATTTAGCAGACGCTATTATTGAAGTGGGTGAGAGCATTTTCATTAACCCAATCGGAATCATTGAACAGGAAAACAGTACAGGAAGTGAGTACCCTACACTTGATGATGCTGGAATTGAAATGTATTCACATGTCGGAATTCCTACTCAGCTTCACCACAAGTATGCCATCATTGACCAGAGTCAAGTTGGTGCAGACCCTATGGTGATTACAGGTTCTCATAACTGGTCTACATCTGCTGAAACAGTGAATGATGAGAACACAGTAATTGTACACAATTCACGTATTGCGAATTTGTACTACCAAGAGTTCCGCGGAATTTTGATGGACATCGGTGTGAACATCGAAGAGCAGCCTGATGGAGGTGAGTTCTTGGTTTACCCGAACCCAGCTCAGAATTACCTTTCTGTTCAGTCTGAACAAGGACACGTAATGAGCGGTGAGTTGACAATCGTTGACCTCAACGGAAGAGTAATCTCAACTCAAAACATGAATGCGGCATTCACACGAATGGATATCAGCAACCTCGCTTCTGGAATCTATGTATTGCAGTTGCGCCAAGAAACAGGAGTTTCTTCAGTGAAGTTTGTTGTTGAGTAATTCACATTCAAAGAATTTCAAGCCCTGGTGCCTTCATGGTGCCAGGGCTTTTTTTGTGACCTATGTTACACTGAATGACGTCAACTACTACTACTTTCGGAACATGAATAAGACCGCTACTCAGCAGAACTCCCTTTTGAATAACTGGCGAATCTGGCTTGTATTAAGCTTAACCTTGGGGTTGGCTCCATTCGTTCCCGAACCTCATCTCTGGGGTAAACTCAAATGGATTGCTGGAGGTGCAGAAGGCATGGCGCTAATGGACTGGTTAGACGCACTTATGCACGGTGCGCCATGGCTGCTATTCATCAGAGCCCTCTTCATTGCCGTTCGAAAAAAGAAGTAATCTTAATTCCCTGATTCGAATTCTTTCAGGGCGAATCCTACATCATAAATTTCAGGCAATGAGTCAACACGCATTGCTTGCTTAATGTGCACCGTATATTCTCCTTTCAACGGAAATATTCTACGTCCATTAATGATGATGCGGTGATCAACGAGAGAGCCTGGAGTTCTCCCATTCCACTTGCCGCGATCGTCTGCCAAAACACATTCCAAGGTGTCAATAGACTTCTTCCCATTGGGGAAATCCAATTGCATGAATAAATACAGGTTCGAGTAAGGGTAGGCTTCTCCGTGACGCAGGTTCAACAAAAAGTCAAATGCGGTTTGCGTGTCTTGAACATCGAAGGTGAAGGTTAATTCCTCATCAGCAGGCCACGTTTGTGACTCCAGCGTTCGTGTCTCTTCGAAGAAAGGAGGCTCACCACACGAAAGAAGCATGGTGATCACTCCGAGTATTAATAGACTATATCTAATCACGTTGTTGAACTTGGATTCTGAGGTTTGGAGCCACCGTCACCGGCATTTCCGTTTCCACCTCTTTTGCCTTTATAACGTTTGCTGTTGCCTTTAGATTTTGCTGGTTTCGCACCTGCATTTCCTTGCGGCTTGTTACCTCCACCTTCCGGTTTCTGTCCGTCTTTTTTTGGCTTGCGCTTGGAAGGCCTCTTCTTCCCTTCTCCAGGGGCATTCCCCTTTGATCTTCCTTGGGGGTTACCACCTTTCTTTGGTCGCTTTTTCTTGCTACGCTTCGATCGGTCGAAACGGGTCAAACTGTCTTGTCCAACAACGTTTGCGAAGACTTCTTCAACTTCAACTGGATTCATATCGATGGAGAAATCCTCAAGGCTTTGTGGTTTTTCTCCCTTCTTATTCATCTCAATAATTTCCAGCACATCGTCCAGGTCCAAGGC
>JAQWQB010000059.1 GCA_029245065.1 Flavobacteriales bacterium
CAAATTCAAGTAGCTGCGCAGGTTGAAAATCATGATGAGTTGCTGGACAGTGTCAAGAATTTTTCTCCGGCAGTGGTCCTCATAGACTACCTGTCTGCGGGTTTTTCAATAGACTCCATTGCTGAATTGAAACGAACATTCCCTACGCAGCGTGTGGTGGCCATCACGCCTGAACAAAGTGCCGTGACCATTGTCAACGCCTTGAGAGCAGGAGTAGATAGCTACATCAAGAAAGACTGCGATGTTTCTGAAATTGTTGACTCGGTGATCGAAACTGGAAATGGCTCCACTTTTTTCTGTGGCAAGATCTTGGAATCCATCAGAAAAGAGTCAATTGATGTAGAAGACCTAGAAATCAATGAGTTTAGTTGTGAGCCTGTTAGCTTGAGCGCTAGAGAATTAGAGGTAATCACCCTTATTGCAGAAGGTCATACGAACAATCAGATCGCTGAGAAGTTATTCTTAAGTGCGCACACAGTGAATACGCATCGGAAGAATATCATGCAAAAGCTTGGGGTGAATAACACAGCAGCCATTGTTATGTATGCGGTTAAGACTCAGTTAGTCAGCCCGAATAAATTTCTATTTTCTCCGTTCAATCCCTAGCATTGTTAACGTTGTTTTTGAGAGAGAACATTGTGAAGACGCCTGCTGATGCGTACTTTTGCACTCGGTAATGAAGATTACCAGCTGACGGGAATATTCCCACATCATGCCTAAATGAAAGGAAGATGTTAGCCACAGATAATATGTTTGACATTACACCAACAGAGAGCTCTCGTCTCTCGCAAATAGATTTTGATAACATTCCTTTTGGAAGAGTTTTTTCTGATCACATGTTTTCCATGGAATACCGAGATGGAAAATGGCATAAAGGTGAAATAGTACCATTTCAAAACCTGTCGATGAATCCAGCCTCCTCAGTGATTCACTACGGACAATCAATTTTTGAGGGAATGAAGGCCTTTCGCCACGAGAATGGTAAAGTGTCATTGTTTCGTCCAGAAAAAAACATTGAGCGCTTCAACATTAGCGCACAACGTATGTGCATGCCTGAGGTAGATCCACAAACGTTCATGGAAGCGTTGGATCAATTGATTGGTATGGATGCTGACTGGGTGCCGAATGACCCAAGCGGAGCCTTGTATGTGCGCCCTTTCATGTTTGCAACAGACGAATACATCGGCGTGAAGCCGTCTGAAACGTATAAATTCATGATTTTCACTTGCCCCGTAGGTAAGTACTACAGTGGAGCAGTGAAAGTGAAAATAGAAACTCGTTTTGCGCGTTCTGCAGCCGGAGGTACTGGTTACGCAAAAGCGGCTGGTAATTATGCTGGCGCATTGTATCCTGCTAAATTGGCCCAAGAAGAAGGGTACCAACAACTTATCTGGACCGATGCGAAAGAACATAAGTACATCGAAGAGTCTGGAACCATGAACGTGATGTTCAAAACAGGCAATACCCTCATCACAGCTCCTGTTAGCGAAACAATTCTCGATGGTATTACCAGAGATAGTGTATTGACTTTGGCGAAGAGCTGGGGGTACGAAGTCCAAGAGAGACCAATTCCGTTTACGGAAATCCTTGACCTGGCAAAAGAAGGGAAGCTCGATGAAGCTTTTGGCGTAGGAACAGCGGCTACCATTGCTCCAATAGCAGTGATTGGCTATGAAGGAGTGGATTTCGAGCTGAAGGACCACAATACATGGGAATTCGGTACCAGAGTGTCCAAAGCTATGGACGGAATAAAACGAGGAACAGAAGAAGATAAATTTAATTGGAACCACTTCGTTTAATAAGCGAATGCCAATCTGTTTTGGTGCTAGATGAAAATTCTAGGGCGAAGAAAACGATGATAACAAGATTAAAAAGAGGCTTCGGTATCTTTTTTTGTGGATTTTTGTTTCATTCTGCATCTCAATAGAAATATGTTTGTCTATGCGTCTCAACAAAATCATCATTCTTCTGTCTATAGCACTGGCGCCAATTGTGGCACAATCGCAATCGTCACGAATTGAGGTGACCCTGTTAGACGCCTCGAATGACCGTCCTGTAATCGGAGCGTACCTCGGAATTGCACCTGCTTTAACAAGCGGGGAAATAACAGATATCAACGGGATAGCTAACTTCACTACTAGAGACTTCAAAATCTGTTTGCAGATTTCACACATCCAATACAAAGACACACTCGTCTGCATTGAAAGCATTGCACCTGGAGAAAACAGATCGGTAAGCATTAAACTCTCACAAAATCAGACGTGGTTGCCTACTGCGAGCATAACCGGAGAAGTAGATACGGTTTTTGGTCATGATTTATTCCACGTAGCTGATTACATCGTTTCCCGAGACAAACTATATCTGCTTGTCTACGAAAATGAGAAGATGTTCAAAAAAGCAGGTGAGCAAAACCGTGACCTTTACGATGGTTGCCGCGTGTTACTCATGGATAATCGATCCATAAGCAAAGAATCGAAAAGTGTAGTCGTGAGAGAAACAAGCTCCCGGTTTTACGACCAATATCCAGGGCAATGTATCTTGGAAACTAGGGAAGGGTATGCCTACGTGTTAGAGGCCGAAGAAGAATTGTTCTTACGAGATCTAAGCAGAGAAGAATTCAAGAAAAACATTGCCCCAGTTATAGATACACTTGGGAATGAAGTGTTTGCTTCGACCTACTTCAAGGATTATCCAGCCTTCGACTACATCCATTTCGCCATGACAGACACGGTAGCTCAAACGTTGGTGAGTATTGAGGATAATTACCTCATGGAACAGTTTCGATCAGAATACAAGTGGCTGAGTGGCAGAGGTAAACTTGAAGCGTATCGAACGGAATTACGCACCGGTATCGACAAAGAAGTTGTAGGAGGTTTCATGTCAGGGTTTTCTTCAAGTATGTACTACGAACCGTTGTATGCCCCGCTTTTTGCAAGCAAGAACCAAGTATACATCTTCGATCATTACGGAGACATGATCTACCGCGTGAACGATCAAGCTGAAATTCAAGACAGCATTCCAATCACGTACCACACCGAGAAAGAATCTAGGTTTTGGAAGAATCAAATCGTATTCGATCAAGTCTTAGAAATGGGATATGCCGTTTACGAGCGATTGGGAAAGACGTACTTAAAAGAAATCAATCTGTCTACAGGAGAGACAGGAGAACCAATTGAACTGTCTTTCAGATACCCTGAGAACATCAACGTTTACAATGGCGAAGTGTATTACTTATACCGCCCGTTTGAGTCGCCCCAAAAGAAGTTCTTGTACCGTGAAGTAATCGCTTCTCCCCGTTAAAAAAGGTGAATGATGTACCTAAGTGACTGTTTCACACGTATATTCAGTCTATGAGTGCAAATTTACACGATCTCAACACCGAAGATATCAGAGCTGAACTGGCCTTGAGGTCAACACCTCCTTGGCAAAAAGTATTGCTTTGTGATGTGCTTCTTTCACGACAAGAAGAGATTCGAGAACTGACGTATTCTTTCGATGATTTAGTCGGATTATTGCGCCGTGAGCAACTCAACCGTGTTTTGTACACCGCAAATGAGTTCACGGTAACAACAATCTTGCTTGTTTTAGCTGAAACGAAGCGGCGTAAAATGCCTCAAATTGAGTGGTTTGTCTCAGATCGTTCGAGTCAAGTAGGTCCCATGCCGTTAGATCAATTGATCCAATGGGTGAATGAAACCGAAGACAACGAAGTTTTCTTTTGGAGAGAAGAATGGGAACAATGGAAACCGTTAGAGAAAGCACCTTTTTGGGGCGTACAACCGTTTTTCAGACAAACGTTTCCAACCAAAGAGAAACAAGCAGCAACTTCCAATGGAGGTGTAAACAATAGTAGTTCGGCCATGCCGGTACTTATGGGGATTTTCCAGGCAGTTAGCTTTCCGTTTTGGCTAGTGATGATTTTTGTAGCCATTTTCACTGGATTCAATACATTCCTCGGACCACTTCTTCCCACCGTGTTCGCTACGTTCATGGTGTTCATTTGTATTCCTTTGAGTATTGGACTTTTCCTTAAAAAGAGATGGGCTTGGGGAATGCTGTTATTTACCTCCATTTTTGGAATTATTTGGTTCGGCGGACATGTAATTATTGATGGTGCTAGTAAGCTTTGGCTTCTTTTAGCTGTTTTCGAAGGGATAATATTAACTTTAGCCCTAACAGCTAAAGACGCATTTTCATGAAACAACTATTTCTAGTTGGATTGAGCTTAACAATGTTCATGATAACGAACGCCCAAACAGAAGGCGGCGCATTCTCTGCAACTGGTAGAGGAGCATCAACTCCTTTTGTCACTGATTATCATGCAATAGGCATCAATCCTGCCAACTTAAATCTCACTCCAGAATTTGAAGGGAAGACAGTTACATTCGGTCTTTTTGAAGGTGGAGCCTCGTTTTACTCTGAGTTTTTGACCAAAGAAGAACTGCGTAAAACGCTCTTCAGAAGTGAGTTCGAAACATTGAACCAGCAAGAACGAATTGAATTCGGACAGAACTTTGCGGGAACAAACAATAACATTCAACTTGACATCATCACTTCTGGTTTTGCCATCAATGGAAATTGGGGCGGACTGGCATTCAGTACCAAAGAACGCATCGATTTTTCTGCTCAAGCCGGAGATCGAATGTCTGAACTACTCTTTTTGGGGAATACCTCGTCTTACTTCAATGAACTCGTTTTAACTACGGGAGACACGATTCCAAACACAGGTAATCTCTCTGCAGATACACTAGCGCTTGTTGACGAAGGTATTATTGATCCTGAAGAAGCACTGCAATTTTCAGAAATACTTGATGGAACAAGCATCGGTTTCTCTTGGATTAGAGAGTTCAACCTCGCGTATGGAAAGAAACTTATTTCCAACGAGAACTATGAACTTCATGCAGGAGTAGGGGCGAAATTGCTCATCGGAAATGCGTACTCTGAAATCAACTCTCAAGACGGAAACTTGGAAGCCTTCTCAGCACTATCTCCAGTCTTCGATATTAATTATGATGAAATTCAAGGAGAGAATCCGAGTGCTTTGGAAGAAGATGCTTCGAACTTGCAGCCCGTTGGACTCGGTTTCGGCGTTGACTTAGGAGCAACATTCGTCTACAAACAAAAACTATTTCTTTCTGCTTCGGTTATTGACATCGGTTCCATGACGTGGGATGGAAACGTCTACACCATTAATGATCAGTTGTTAATTGATTACGGTCAAGAAGGAGCAGAATCGGCAGATTTGATAGTTGAGTTACTTAATTTCAACAGTCCTGAGAACGCATTGGAATGGGAAGGAGCACAGAAGCGAACGACCAAGCTGCCTACTACAGCGCGTTTGGGAGCCGGATTCAAGGTGAACGACAAACTTCGTTTAGCAGCTGATGCAGTGTTACCAGTGAACGATCAAGTAGTGAATTACGATGAGCCAATTGTGGCATTAGGGGCTGACTTTCGCCCACTTCCTTTCATTCAATTGAGTGGAGGAATGGTCAACGGAGGCAATCAAGCAACGAAAATTCCAGTTGGGATTACCTTCTTCGTAGGGAACGGCAGTTGGGAATGCGGATTGGCTTCAAGAGATATGATCACGTGGTTCACAGATAACAACCCAACTTCGTCATTGAGCTTTGGTTTCTTGAGATTCAGAGTGTAAGCGCGAGACTGACGTATTCATCGTCTTGAAGACTACATCAAACAGCATTGAATTTGCTCACTTTTGAAAAGTCATTGTAGAACATTAGTTCAGCCACAATGCAGTAGCAATTATATAATTAGCCCAGGTGAAAACGATCACCTGGGTTTTTTGATGCCACTCAAGGGAAGTTCAGAACCGCTCGCCATTTTCCAACGCAATGCTTAACAGTTGTTAACGCTGAGTTTCAGAGGTTTTTCTCATCTTCAATGTACAACTGACACGATATGAATACTACACGGAATATTTATGCTTACGTTTTGGCTGCAATTGTAGCGGTCATTTCTGTATTCGGACTCCTGGGCATCTGGGAGATCATACAATGGGAAGACTTCAGAGAATTTTTCTGGAAAGGACTTTATTCATTGATTCTACTCTTTGTTAGCGCAGGAGTGATCATGTTCATTTTCTCAGCGATTTATAAAGCACCCGTCAAACCTCCAGTTTCACCATTTTCAAGAGATGGTGAATCCAAAGAGGCAGCATAAGAAACAGTACCTTGTAGCATCCTTGCTTACGTTTGTAAGTTTGGATGCTTTTTTATGAATTAATATTTGGCGAATTACGCCAGCAACTATTTGAAACAACCAACTAAAAAAACAGATTGGGTAGATAGCTTCGCGAAGCTGCTCGACTCACAATTTAGAATTCCAGGAACCGACATTCGATTCGGGTTGGACCCTATTATAGGGCTCATCCCAGGCCTCGGAGATGTTATTGGCTACATAGCCTCTGCCACCATTGTGCTTGGCATTGTACAAAAGGGAGTGAGCGGTAAGGTTATCTTCCAGATGCTTGGGAACATTTTATTAGACATGTTGATAGGTCTCGTTCCTGTGCTCGGATCGTTCTTCGATTTCGTTTACAAAGCCAACGACCGCAACATCCAGCTATTGAAAGAGTATCAACATCAAAAAGATCCCGATGCCGTTGGCGATACGCTCATTGTTGACGGGACATCAAAAAAGGGCTCCAACACTGGATTAATCATAATCTCAGTGCTAGCAGCCCTTGTAATTATATTCGCGTTCTTGCTGTTTTTGGTAACTGCAATTACGATGAAGTTCTTAGGAGGCTTATTCGCCTAACTACTCGTCGCCGTCCAT
Source organism: Flavobacteriales bacterium (assembly GCA_029245065.1). Taxonomy (GTDB): domain Bacteria; phylum Bacteroidota; class Bacteroidia; order Flavobacteriales_D; family Sanyastnellaceae; genus JAQWQB01. The sequence continues at coordinate 6,802 of JAQWQB010000059.1, forward strand.
TGCTTCCAATCGCTCAATTTCACGATCTAGAATGGCATCAATTGCCTCTGCAGAAACTTTATCAATTTTAGCGTCTGCCTTGGCTTTCTTTTTCAAGAAGCGAAGCATGGCATTCTTCTTAATTTCATAAGCTACGTAAACAGTATACGTTTCTTCCTTCAAGTATTTCTCTTGACCAATTTTACGTAGGTCACCAATTTCAGTA
>JAQWQB010000068.1 GCA_029245065.1 Flavobacteriales bacterium
CAATACAGGAAATTCGCGTTCATGTTTTAGATATGGCTTTTAGTCGGCTAAAATGTGCATCCTGCGCCTCCTTTGAGTGAATGCAATTACAATCTTCTATGAATGTTGTTATGATTATGTGAAATTCCTTTAAGTGTTAACCTTACCTTTAAGGGTGTAAAACCTGAATACCTATGCGTACCTCTGTGCTATTTTTGGCTTCTGTCTTAGTGGCCACTACCTCTTTGTTTGCTCAAACTGATCCGGCGGAAGATCCCGATTGGTCAGTAGTAATGCATGACGAATCAATGACATTTTTCGAAATCCAAGACCTGTTTACAGAACGTTGGATGAACCGTGAAGTAACTCCTGGCTGTGGGTGGAAGCCTTTCAAACGTTGGGAGCACATGATGATGACGCGTGTAGACGAAGATGGAAATTTACGTCAAGCAGGAGATATTTACCGTTCTCATCAAGATGCGATTGCCTTGAGAACCAATCGGTCTGAGTCAGGCAACTGGCAGGTGCTAGGTCCTATTTTGGACGCACAGACGACCAGGGAAAATATTCCTGGAGTAGGGCGAATCAATCATGTAGCTTTCCACCCAACAGATGAGAATATCATTTTTTGCGGAGCCCCAGCCGGTGGCGTATGGAGAACATACGACGGTGGTGAATCGTGGGAGTCAAATACAGATGACTTGCCAACCTTGGGCATTAGCGCTATTGCGTTCGACCCAATCAACCCAATGAACGTATACATCGGGACAGGAGACAGAGATGCGAATGACGCTCCAGGGATGGGAGTGATGAAAAGTACAGACGGAGGCCTATCTTGGGAATTCGCCAATGACGGCATGGAAGACCTTACCATTGGAGATTTGATTGTGAATCCAGATGATTCCAATATTGTGATTGCAGCTACTGAGGATGGAATTTTTCGTTCTACAGACGGAGCTGCAACTTGGGAACAGGTGAGTGATCAGCAGTATTTTTACAAGGAAGTGTGCTTTAAGCCTGGTGACCCAAACACCGTTTATGCAACTGGCCAAGGTCGTTTTTTCCGAAGCGACGACGGAGGTGCGAATTGGAACATACTCACTGGAAGCTCAGGTATTCAAAATGCGACACGAATGGTGATTGCCGTTACAGCGGCAGATCCAGAAGTAGTTTATGTCCTTTCAGCAAACACCTACGAGTTTAGAAAGATGTTCCGCTCAGCTGACAGCGGACAGAACTTCGAAGAAATGTCTGACGAACCAAACATTCTTGGATGGTCAGCTACTGGTGATTCAGATGGCGGACAAGCGTGGTATGACCTCTGCATGCAGGCGGATCAAGAAGATGCTGACCGTGTTTATGTGGGTGGCATTCGCATGAAAAGAACAGACGATGGCGGAGTGACTTGGATTGATATCCAAAATGGCTACCTCCACGTGGATCAGCACTGGATAGAAGCTTCTCCACACAACAACGACATGTATTTGTGCAATGATGGAGGAATCTATCGCTATGAAGACAACGAAGAGTGGGTTGACATTTCGAAAGGGATTATCGCTGGCCAAATCTATAAGTTCGGTCAGGCACCAATCGATGGCAATAGAGCCCTTTCTGGCTACCAAGACAATGGAACGATGGAGTGGGATGGTGTTTCTTGGGATAGAACAGGAGGAGCTGATGGCTTTGAGTGTGCATACGATCCTGAAGACGAATCATGGAGGTATAACTCTATCTACTATGGACGAATTTATCGAACATCTCCCGATTTCAATAACCAACAAATTGCTGGATTGAATGAACTTGATATCGATGAGGACGGGGCATGGAGCTCTCCATTCTTGGTTTCGAAAGAAAACGGAAATAGAATGATGGTTGGCTTACGTAATGTATGGCGAAGCAATAATATCAAACACCCAATTAAGGATTCGATCCATTGGGAAAAGATGTCTTACTTGTTAGGAGGAAACGACAATAGTAACATTAACAACTTGATTCAGCATAAAGCGGATTCAAACATTGTTTACGCTTCTGAAGGCTCTAGAAAGCTGTTTCGTTGTGACAACATCCTTACCGAAAACGGAGAAGATGCTGTGTGGATGGACTTGAGCAACTCGTTGCCTTGGATCAACGTTCCAGTGACCGCTTTGGAAAGTCACCCAACAGATAGTGCAACGGTGTACCTCGGCTTTGACGAACGTATTTGGAAGTCCATTGATTCTGGTCAAGAATGGGAAGATATAAGTGGTTCATTGCCTGAAACCAACATCAACAGTATTGCATATGATGTGAACAGTGATGAAGGTCTTTACATCGGAACAGACATGGGGATTTATTACCGTGATGCATCAATGGATGACTGGATTTCATTCAGTAACAATTTCCCACTTGGAGTGTCTGTAACGGAACTTGAACTTTTCTATGGTGAATCTCCAGAACAGAATAGACTTCGCGCTTCGACCTATGGTAGAGGTTTATGGGAATCAGATCTTTTCGGTGCGGAAACAAATTTCTTCCCTGCCACTGGGTGGCTTTCCACTGGAAACAATACACCTGAAGTATTTGAAGCGTTTGAAGTAGATGCAGGGTTCTTCCGGTCATTGGAAAATGTAACCGTTACTGATTTTGACCCAGCAGATATCGTAGTAACAAACGGTGCCGCGTCAAACATCCAAGGCGGACCAGATTACACATTTACTGTTACCCCAGACGCATTTGGATTGGTTGAGATTGTTATACCTGTTGACGCTGCTTTGGACGACAATGGACTGCCAACGCTAGCTTCTGATACACTTTCAGTCATGTACAAGCCAATTCCTGAAACCTTTGGTATTTACGGTCCTGGAGGAGTTGGAGATGAGGTTCAATTGAGTTTCTGGCTACGTGCGGATGAAGAGACGTATTCAGACAATGGCAATTCAGCCGTTTCTGAAGATGGCGATAAAGTCCAGCAGTGGAATGACTTATCGGGTAATGAACGAATCGCTTTTCAGGAGAGCACAGATGATCGTCCGACGCTGCGTTTGAACGAAAATGGAATCAATGGTTTTCCGGTGTTGGAATTCAATGGAGAGAATGAGTACATCGTTGGTCAAGAAATCCCATCGAGTGTAGACCTTTCAGTATTTTCTGTTGCAAGAGGAACATCACTAGAATGGAATGACCATGGCTGGATTGCTTCAGCGCGCGATAACAATGGATTCATTCTTCACCCATGGTCTGGAACGTCCCTTTTCAATGCGACGGTCATTGACAACGAAGGAGGATACCACAGTTCAGCTACGCAGTGGATTGTAGATGCTGGTACTCCTCAGATTTATGGTTTGATTTATGAATACGATCCTGCTGCACAGATTTTCCATAAAGTAATCAATGGTGACCGATTGGACTTCAATAGTACAAACCACGCTCCTCGTGTTGCAGGAGCGCTACTGAACCCACGTTATGGTTGGGATTACGACGAGCGTTTTGGTCAAGGACAGATAGCAGAGCATTTCATTTTCAACAGAAGGCTTTTCGATACACATCGTTTGTTAGTTGTGAACTACATGGCTGCTCGTTATGGAATGGATCTCGGACCAGCTACCATTTACGATCGTCCGGATATGCCATATGACGTGGCAGGAATTGGGCAGATGGCTTTCTACGATCAGCATTTGGATGCTCAAGGAAGGGGCATTGTTCGTATGAAGGATGCTACTGATATGGAAGACGAAGAGTTCTTAATGTGGGGCCATGATGGAGAAGTGCTGGAATGGGTAGATACAGGTTATCCGCTCACTTCGCAACATGTAACCCGCACATGGGCATACGAGCAGGAGGGAGATGTAGGTACCGTTGAAGTTCGCATTTATGCACCTGAGTTAGATGATCTTGGGGCTGAAATAGGATTGGTAATTTCTGCAACGCCTAATTTCGAAGCGGGTGTGTTGCCAGAGTTCATTCCGGTTTCGAATGAAGGAGACTACTTAGTGGCAATGGTTGATTTTGAAGGTTCAGGTGTATTCACTTTGGGTATTCAACCAACTGTTTCTGTTGAAGATTTGGAACAAGCACAAGTGGCTATTTATCCTAATCCAGTTGATCAAATGCTAAACCTATCACTTCAAGGAGTTGACGTGAATGGTGTACAGATCTTCATAAGCAATAGCATCGGTCAGCGCATCGTTGAAATTCGCCCGAACAATTC
>JAQWQB010000072.1 GCA_029245065.1 Flavobacteriales bacterium
TCAGCAGCTATTGGAATGTATGCCTTGACCGCTACTAACGATTGAATGTGAATTAAACGTAGTACAATTGTATATAAGTTGGAGTCAGAGCTACCCACTTTTTTTGCATCTTTGTCAAAGGAGGTAGAACCTTCAGCAAAACCTTATCAACTCTTGTATTATGAGAAAAACGCCTACAAAGTTTTTCCTTGCCCACGGGATAATTCTCTCCATTTCCCTCGTGTTATTGAGCTTTTCAAGCAATGGTCAAAGCGAAAGTGAAGACTTACTGATTATGCAGATATCGGAACTGGACGCCTACAGTTATGGCGACATTGCACGTTCACTCAAGGACAATGACCAAGTGTCTGTTTCAGAGGCTTGCGTACCAGCGCTATTGGTAGCATTCCAAATTTCTGATGCAAATGGCCGTACCAAGGAAGAGAACATCCTCTACATCAAAACACTAATTGCAAGCTCTTCCGAGCTGACAAATGTGACCTTTAAAGAGGGGTTTTCACAACAAGACCTTAGAGAAACCTGTGATCAAGCTCGAAGAGGGCTTCTTTCAGAATAAGCATTCATTTAAAACCAAGACTTCATGAAGGCCCTACCCTTCTTCAAAAGACTTTGCTTGATTGTAGCCATATTCGGCTACCAGAACTCAAGCGCTCAGCTACTTTTAGACTTTGATCTAACACCCGAAGAGATGGCTCAAAACCTCGTTGGGGTTGGAGTTGAAATCTTCAACGTTGAAGTTACAGCGGCTGACAGTAGTTACGCCTATTACTCATCGAGCAACACGGAAATTGGAACCAGCGAGGGTATCCTATTGACAACCGGTCGTGCATTGAACGCCATTGGGCCCAATGACGAAACGGGATTGCCAATTTTGGACGGACCAGATGGCTGTGGCCCCAACTCCACTTGTGCGTTGTATGACAACGACTTCCCTGGAAGTGAGCTTTTGACGCTCGCCAATGGTGGCTTAACAACGTGGGATGCGACAACCTTCGAATTCGACATCGTTCCGCAAGGAGACAGTTTGAAATTCAATTTCAACTTCGCCTCTGAAGAATACTTGGAATGGGTAGGTTCTTCCTTTAACGATGTATTCGGGTTCTTCATTAGTGGACCTGGAGTTGGTGTTGATGTGAATATCGCTTTGGTACCTGGTACTAGTGATGCCGTAGCCATCAACAATGTCAACCACATCGACAACACGGAATACTTTTTCGACAACCAAGATCCACTTGGCCAGCAAATACAATATGATGGTTTCACTACTGGAATCAAGGCTGAAGTAGGAGAATTGACAGCTTGCGAAACGTATCACTTGAAACTCATCATTGCGGATGGTTCTGACCACCTGTATGACTCAGGAGTATTCATCAGCACCATTGAATCAAACCCAATCACCATTACGACAAGCACGGTAGGTGGAACTGATTTCATGGTAGAAGGATGCAATGACGGTACGGTTGAATTTTCTTCAACGTTTGTGCCAACTGAAGATATCGAAGTGAATTTCACATTGACAGGTTTAGCTGAATTTGGAGTTGATTACACAACCAATCCAGATTTGAACCTTTTCTACGACGCACTAGAAGACGTTTACACCTTGATTATCCCTAGTGGACAATCTTCTGTGTCATTCGACATCTTTCCAATCGGCGATGGTTTAGCCGAAGGACAAGAAGAGATTACGATTTCATTGGTTGATCAACTTTGTGATGGGTTTGAATTCCAAAGCTCAGTTGACTTCTCTATTCTTGACGAAATTGATGTCTCTATTACTCCGGAAACAGCAACAATTTGTAATGGACAATGTGTCACACTTACAGGTTCGGCTGTTACGGATGGAATGGCCACTTTCGAATGGAGTCCAACCGACGGATTAGATGACCCGTCATCTTTAACGGTGATTGCTTGTCCTACAGAAACTACAACATACACGCTCACTTCTACTTTGGCGGGGTGTGTAGTAAGCGCTTCTGCCACGATTGATGTTACCGAACCAGAGTTAACGTTCGATGTAACGAACATCACGTGCATCGATGGTTCTACTGGAGCCATTGACGTTACAGTACTAGATGCGAATGAGCCGATTGAATACACATGGACGTTCAACGACCTCTTCTTGACGAACGCCGAAGATCCACAGGATTTAGAAGCGGGGATTTATTGTGTGACAATAGTGGATGCCGACGGATGTACTACAACAGACTGTGTGGAAGTAACGGAAGAAGACGTCTTGAACATCATCGACGTTAACTTTTCATCGTACACTTGCTTCGCTGTTAGCTGTAACGGCGCTTGTGACGGAAGTGTAGAAGTCACTGTTGAAGGTGGCACCGGAATTTATGGTTATGCTTGGGAAGATGAATTAGGGAATGATGTTGGAAACACCGCATTCATCGACGGACTTTGTGCCGGAGACTACACTGTTACTGTTACAGATGAACTTGATTGCGAAATCACTGAAGTATTTACGGTAACTGAACCCGACATTCTTGAAATTCAAGTTGTAGGCGGTGTAGATGTTCTGTGTAACGGAGAAGAAACAGGGATCGCAACAGTTACTTCAACTGGTGGATGTGCTCCTTACTTCTACGATTGGAGTCATGATCCTGATTTAACAGCGCCAGTAGCTACTAACTTAGGTACAGGAAACTATACAGCGACTGTTTCAGATGTGAACGGTTGCTTAAGCGCCGGATCTGTTGATATAACCATCAACGGCCCTGGAGCTCCTATTGACGTTACAGTAGATAACATCAGTACTTATCCTGGCGGATTCAACGTTTCTTGTCCAGGTGCAGCTGATGGAGCAGTGGACATTACGATCACGGGAGGAACACCAGGTTACTTTGCGGTTTGGCAAAACACAGAAACAGGAGACACGTTCTTTACAGAAGATCTTTCAAACGCTCCCTGTGGCGTATATGACTTGACGGTTACCGACGCGAACGACTGTGTGTTTACTGATACGGTTGAACTCACTTGTGTTCCCGATTGGCAAATTTCTGCAGACGTCACACCAAATCCATGCGGAGACCCTGAAGCAGGATTGGCTGAAATTACGTTAACCGTATCTGGAAGTCACGGCGGTCCATACATTGTTGATTGGGCTGGACCAAGTTGTCCTTGTTCTGGATTGACCATTACTGGCCTAGACTCTGGTGTTTATACTGCAACGATAACCGATGCATTTGGATGCCAAACAGATTTCGACGTTACCATTGGCTCAAATGACAGCTTTGTTGTTACGGAAACCATTACCAACGCAGATTGCGGAGATGCATTTACAGGAAGCATCGAAGTGGACATCATTCCTTCACCGGTTGACGCAACGTCTTGGACAGGACCGAACGGATATACTTCTAACGACCAGGATATTTTCGGACTTGAAGCAGGAACATATACGCTGAACGTAACATCTGGAGCTTGTGATGAGACTTTTGTTTACCAAGTAAATCAACCAGAACCGATTGTGGTTGATTTTACAGACATCATTCCTCCTATTTGTTTTGGACAAAACAATGGTTCTGTTACCGCAGAGGCCACTGGAGGAGATGGCAATTATACGTTCGAATGGTTACCTCAACCAGAATGTTTCTTTGCGGGGGCGAATACCCCAGACATCAGCACGCTTTTCGAATGCATGTATGTTGTTGAAGTAACTGACGGAACCGGTTGTTCTGTTCAGGACAGTATCTTCTTGGATGCGCCACAAGTGATGGACATCTTCGTGAGCACAACCACTTATGACGGCGGATTCAATATTAGCTGTGAAGGTGAAAACGACGGTGAAATTTCTGTTTCTGTTTCTGGAGGTACTCCTGACTGTGTCGGTTTCGACCCTGAATGCTATAACTATGATTGGACAGGCTGTGACGCCGTGAATGTTCCTGGAAGTAGTTTCCAAGATGAACTCATTGCAGGAACGTACTGTGTGATTGTTACGGATGCCAACGGATGTGTTGCAACAACACAAATCCCTATGTTGGAGCCCGACCCTATTGCAACTGCAGGAACCGTTTCTGACTACAATGGTTTTGGAGTGAGCTGTTTCGGTTCTTGTGATGGTTTCATTACACCAAACGTAAACGGTGGTTCTGGCAACTACGTCGTTTACGAGTGGATTACTGGAGACATTGGCGACAATGATCCAGCAGCTGAAACACTTGTTGATCTCTGCCCAGGTACTTACGAACTTCGTGTAGTTGACACCAATGATTGCGAAAATGTTATTTCATTTACCATAACAGAACCAACAGAACTTGAAATTACTGTGGACAACATCACAGATGTTTCTTGTTTTGAGTACACTGATGGGTCTACATCTGTGACTGCTACTGGCGGTGTTCCCGGTTATGATTATAACTGGAACGAAGGAGAATTCTTCGGAAATGTACTTGTGAACCTCGGCGCAGACACCTTGGACCTTGTGGTAACAGACTTGAACGGCTGTACCGCTGAGCAAGAAGTAATCATTCTTCAGCCAGATACCTTTAGAGTTGACCTTACGGTTCCTGTCTTAGAAGGCATCGAATTTGACATTCCTTGTTTTGGTGACTCCACTGCTTCGATTATTGCGGTAATTGAAGGAGGTATTCCAGAGTTTGACATTGTTTGGACTGGCCCTGGTATTCAAATCATCAATGACTTGAACCAATCGAATCTTCCAGCAGGAACATATGAAATCACTGTAACGGATGATGATGGATGTGAAGCAACGAATCAGGTAACCATTGACGAGCCTGACGCGCCGTTGGAAGTTTCTGCAACAGTTACAGATATTGTATGTAACGGAGAGTGCAGTGGTATAATTGACCTGGATGTTTCTGGAGGCGTTGAACCTTACACGTACCTGTGGGAATTGAACAACGATGGCGGCGAATTCGCCATCACAGAAGATATCGTTGACTTGTGTGCAGGGACGTACGAAGTTCTTGTTTCTGATGCGAATGGATGTGATACCTTATTGTTCTTCGATCTAGACGAACCACTTCCTATCACGCTCAATCCTACCTTCTCCACTTATGAAGGTGGCGTGAATATTTCTTGTGCAGATGCCTGTGACGGGTCTATCACCATTGCACCAACAGGTGGTTCTCCAGATTATGTAATCGAATGGTTCATCAACGGTCTGCCAGCTGGCAACACCGATACCATTGACGGAATTTGTGGAAGCGATGTCGTTTCGGTAATCGTTACCGATATATTGGGTTGTGTGACTGAACAAATCTTCAACCTCAACGTGCCAGATCCTTTGGCACTGAACGAAGTGGTTACTCCTATTGAATGCAACGGCGACGCCAACGGTTCAATCGAATTAAATATTTCTGGAGGAACGGCACCTTATGTGATTGATTGGACTCCTCTTGGAGGCAACGAAACTTCTATTTCTGATTTAGGACCGGGAGAATACTGTGTTACAGTAGTTGATGCCAACGATTGTATGATTGATGCTTGTTGGACACTTGTTGACCCAGAAGAATTAACAGGAGATATCTCTGGAACGGATGCCACATGTGGTGCTTGTGACGGAACAATTACTGTAGACGCCAATGGTGGAACAGGAGCATTGGACGTTTCTTGGACTGGACCTACTTCAATTGATGATGGTGAATTTGCACCAACTGATTTATGCGAAGGTGACTACACCGCTACAGTGGTAGATGAAAATGGTTGTAGCCTCGTGTTGGACTACACGGTTATTGGACAACCAGGAATCACCATCAACTCTTCTGTGAACAATCCACTTTGTTTTGGAGACTGTGATGGTAGTGTGACCATAGAAATCACCTTATCTGGTCCTAACCCTGTGATTGAGTGGACCAACGGAGATGGTGTAATTATTGGATCTGGATTAGAGATTACTGAAATCTGTAATGGTACATTCAACCTATCCATTGAAGATGACAACGGATGTACGTATGACGAAACATTCGTTATATCTGAACCAACTCCAATTACCATCAACGGTACTTCGCCACTCTACGACAATGGCTACAACGTTTCTACTTTCCAAGGTAACGACGGTAGCATAGAGACGGATGTAATGGGAGGAACACCAGGCTATGAGTATATCTGGAATGGTCCTACCCCAATTGAAGACGGCTTGACCAATCCACAAGACCTACCTGCTGGCACCTACACGCTTACGGTAACTGATGTCAATGGTTGTTCACTTGATACAACAATTGTACTGACAGGTCCAGATGATTTAACGTTGCCGACAGGAATTTCACCAAACGGTGATAATGCGAACGACACTTACGTGATCCTAGGAATTGATCAGTACCCAGTGAATACGTTCAAGGTATTTAACCGTTGGGGAAATTTGGTTTACGACTTTACGAATTACAATAATGAATGGGACGGAAGAAGCTCTGATGGTGAAGATTTACCAGATGGAACCTACTTCGTGGTGTTTGAAGCATCAGGCCGTCAATTTGGAACTTATGTGGATTTACGCCGCTAATCGATTAAGTATATGAAACGAATTCTAGTACTTCTTATAGCCTTCTTGGGAACGTTCTCGATGAACGCTCAGCAAGAGCTCATGGTTTCTCAGTATATGTTTAACGGGCTTTTAGTTAACCCAGCATATGCAGGAACACATGACTATTTTTCAGCTAGTCTGCTTCACCGCAGCCAATGGACCAATCTAGATGGTGCACCTACTTCTCAGGTATTTGCTATTGATGGCCCGATAGCGAATAATAAACTGGGCGTAGGCTTGCTCATTAACAATGATCAAATTGGTGTTATCAGTCAATTGGATTTATCAGCAAACTTGGCTTACCACTTGGAACTTGGGACCGGAGACTTATCATTCGGAATCAAGGCCGGTGGAGCTATGTACAGCGCCACGTTAAGTGATGTTGTAGTTTGGGATGAAAACGATCAGGTCTACTCTGCAAATGATATCTCAGGCAAGTTTGTACCGAAGTTTGGATTTGGAGTTTACTACCACTCCGAAAAATTCTTCGCAGGTGTGAGTGTTCCCGTAATCTACTCTATGGATGACAATGTTATTCTGCAAGGTTCAACAGCTGATAACTACTTCAGCCAACACTACTACGTGAATACAGGAATGGTCTTCGAACCAAATACCAACCTTGCAATTAAACCTTCAATTCTTGTGAAGTATGAGCAGGCTGCCCCATTAGAGGTTGACCTTAACTGCAACTTCTTACTCTACAGAAGACTTTGGTTAGGTGCTGGTTACCGAACTGGTGATGCCATTATTGGAATGATTGAATACAACATTACTCCTCAATTGCGAGCGGGGTACTCTTACGACTTCACAACTACTGAAATTCGTGATTACTCCAATGGCTCTCATGAAATCATGCTAGGTTTTGATTTCGGTAAGGATGTTGAAATTAAAAAACGCTCACCTAGATACTTCTAAAGACATGAACACCCAACTAAAATTAGCATTCCTTGCCTTTTCGATGTTGATGCTCGGTGCATGCGCCAAAGTGAGTATCAAAGATGGCATCTCTGCTTACGAAGATCTTCGATACCAAGATGCGATCACACACCTTGAAAAAGGACTTTCAAAAGTAGATAGTGATCCGGGGCGAAGAGCATTGGCAGAATCTTATCTCAAGACAAATAATTTCCAAAAGTCGAAAGAGATTTACGAGCAACTCATTGCTGGGACCTCTAGCAACGATGACGACCGCATCAACTACGGACGCGCCCTCATGACGACAGGTAGCTACAATGAAGCAATTGAGGTCTTCAACGGTGTGTTGTCACGTGACCCCTCAAACGAGATTGCACAATCGCTGAAATCTTCTTGTAAGAACATCAATACGTTCTTGTCTGATTCTTCGGCATTCTCAGTTGCCTCATTGGACATTGGCGAAGTTACTTCTGCCTATGCCCCTTTCGCCACAGAAAATGGTTTATTCTTCTCAGGTGAACGTTCTGCTGCTGGAGAAAAGGACCAGTACACAGGGCTTAAGTACACAGACCTTTACTACATGCCAGCTTCTGGAGATTCTGCTTCCACCCCAACGAAAGTAGAAGGTGTGAACGGTAAATACCACGATGGCATTGCTTCGGTTTCGGCTGATGGAAATACCATGATTTTGACAAAGAGTTACTACAACTCTCAAAACAAGCAACTTCGTAAGAACGCGGCCAATGTCAACATGACGCAACTGTATAGCTCTACAAAAGGGGAAGATGGCAAATGGACTAACCCTGAGCTTCTTTCTTTCATGGATGAGAACTACATGTTTGCTCACCCTGCTTTAAGTCCTGATGGGAAGACTCTCTATTTCTCTAGTGACATCGCAGGTGGTTATGGTGGCATGGACTTGTACAGAACCACGTTGGAAAACGAAGAATGGAAAAAGCCTGAAAACTTAGGTAACAAAATCAACACCCCTGGAAATGAACTCTTTCCAGCTCTAAGAAGTGCTGATTCACTTTATTTCAGCTCGAATGCTCATAACACCATCGGTGGACAAGATCTTCAGCTAGCCGTTCAACAAGGTAACAGCTGGAATGGTCCTTTCCATTTACCTTCTCCCATTAACTCGGCATTCGATGATTTTGGAATGACATTCGTACCAGGAACTCCTTCTGGATATTTCTCTTCTGATCGTGAAGGGTTTGATCATATCTATACGTTTGTTGAAAATGAGATTCTTTACACGTTGAACGGAATCGTGACGCGAAAAGTAAACGGGGATCCAATTAACGGAGCGATGATTACTGTTTCGAACCTTACCGACGGAACTGAAGAGGTATTCTACAGTGACGACATCGGAATGTTTGAACTGAGTCTATTACCAGGTAAAGAGTACCGTATTCGCGCCGAAAAAGATGGCTACTTTGCTATCAATGAAGATGTCTCAACTGTGTCTAACGGCGACGATCGTGAGATGAACCTAAACCTTTCATTACTGGACATCAGCAATCCAGATGGGACAGCTGACAATGGTTCTGGGAACGACAATGGTTCTGGAAACGACAACGGTTCTGGGAACGATAACGGTTCTGGGATCGATCACGGCTCTGGAAACAACAATCAGCCATATGCGATTCCAAACATTATGTGGGACTACAACAAGTGGGACATCCGCGAAGATGCTCGTCCATACCTAGATTCTGTTGCCAAACTATTGAAAGACAATCCTGACTTGAAAGTAGAAATTAGCTCTCACTGTGATAGTAGAGGTAGCAATTTCTTCAACAAGCAATTGTCTGAGAAACGTGCTAAAGCCGTAACAGATTACCTAGTGAAGAAAGGTATTCGTAGATCAGCTTTGATTAGCAAAGGCTACGGAGAAAAACGACTACTTAATAACTGCGATGACTCCAGAGAATGTTCTGAAAGTGAGCACCAGTTAAATCGTAGAACAGAATTCAAGGTGATTGATTAAGTTGAAATCAACACACTAAAAAAGCCAAGTCAAATGACTTGGCTTTTTTTATGCTCTTATGTTCGATCTCCTAAATGGCTTTCTTCACCGTTTCGGCAAATGATGCATTCTCAATTTTACTGTCGGCCCACTTGATGAAGTCGAAGTACTTTAACACAACTTTCTCTTCTGGCCCTTGAATCAATTCACCTACCTCTTCACTAAAGGCAGTAAACAATTCCTTTTTATCAATGATGCTCGCTGCGCGAATGAATTTACGGATGTATTCGATAATAACCTTTTCCAAGTGGTAATCACGCTGTCTCTTGCTGAGGTATCTCAATGTAGATTTCGTGATGTACTCCAATAAATCATGGTTGCCTAGTTCGTAATGAATCACCAGGTTGAATAGACGTGCGTAAGAATAAATATCCTGTCGCAAGGTATTCTCATTATCGTTCAAGACCTTATTAATCCAGAACAACGCCTTGTTGTACTTTCCTGCGCCAAAGTAGATGTATGCGATGTGGTAGTAGAAAGAGACTATTTGTTCTTTGTGAAGCTTCCCTTCATTTTCTTCCATCCCTTCAACAATGTCTTCCACTAGTGAAAGTCCTTTGTCAAAATCTCCAGTTAAGTGACAAATTTGAAGTTCGGCAATGTTGGTGTCTTTGAAGATGGTAACCAGCACGTCTGTACTCTTGAATGCCTTCTCCTTCCCTGTCTCTCTCATGACTTCAGCCATGTCTCGCGCTTCAGCGTATTTTCGCTGATCAATAAGACAGAATATAATGTTGTTCAGTGTTCTGATGTAACGCTTCGCCAAATCCTCTTTAACGAGCGGATTACTATCAAGGATAGTTTTCACCTTGTAAAACTTCTCTAATGCCGTTTCGTAATCCCCATTTGCCATTTTACAGAACCCTTGGGTGTAATAGCAAATGGTAGCTGCACGCTGAGATAGTGCCGTGTTCTTTCCTTTGATTAGTGGGTGATTTGTAATCTCTTCCACCAACTTTTTATCCTCTTCATTACGCACAAATCCGCCTGAACGGAACACGTAGTTGATTTTCGAGTAGAGCACATGGTAAGCAGCTAAATTTCGCAGCTTGCTAATTACTTCTTGCTCTTCCTTAATTAGCGTATCGAGGTCTTTGGTGAACTCACCATCCTCAAGTGCTTCTTCAAGCAACTTCTTTTCCCAGCTAATTAGTTCGAATAAGTAGTAGAACTTTTCATGCTCGATCGCTTGCTTTTTCGCACGCATCAAAAACTTGTTGCACTCCTTAAAAAGTGCTTTTTCGAACAGAATCTCAATGTTCTTGATCTCTTGTTTCAAAAGTGAACTCACTGAGTTGTCTGCATGGTACGCACGTAGACTTTTAAGAATGAGCTTATACAAGTGATTCTTCTCTGATGGGAAGTGCTTGATGAACTTCTCTTTTCTGAATTGATGTTTGATGGCTCCTTCATCGTATTCGACTTGTTTATCAATCGCGTCGAAAATTTTCAAGTAGTTCTTGTCTCCAGTTTGGAGCGAAGATGACAACTTAAAAAAACGCTTTTCACTTTTTGAAAGCGATTTAATGAGGTCAAACAGTTCAGTAGACGGTTTCATAGGAATTCAATTTGCTCGCCACCTCTTTGGTACATCTAGGTTTCAAAAAGACGTAGAATTAAAAATTCTGATTAAAGTGGCTTTCCAATTATATCTATTACAAGCAAATTGCTGTACCCCCTACCATTCAATGAAATATTTTCTAAAAGACTATTCCCTCTTCCAATTCATGAAGTTGGGAAATCAACAATCATCACTGCGTTAATCCTTTGAATCCTCCACTTTAACTATCTTCAGGATTCCAGTTTAACCGATGACCTATGCGCCTTTTATCAGCACTCTTTGTATTCCTATTCGTTTCAACTACGCTCTTTTCTCAGGAATGCCAGCACAAGAAAAGAGGGCATCGTAACCCTTTCGTACGTTCTTTTGCTGATGCTTCGCGAAGCGATAGTTTGGACATTCAGCACATGACCTTGTTCCTTGACATGACGCATTGGAGTGAGCAGGAATTAGTAGGGATAGCGACCATTGAAATGGAGGCTAAACTAGATAACATTGAACGTGTACTTTTAGATTTATTGTCATTGCAAGTAGACAGCATCTTGATGGACGGGGCTTCATTGGCCTTCACTCACGAGAACGCACTTGTTACTTCCTACTTACCTGAAAGCATTGATGAAGGAACTTCCATTTCCTTGGAAGTATACTACCAAGGAGAACCACCTATGGATGATTCAGGATGGGGTGGATTCTATTGGCAAAACAACCATGCCTTTAATCTTGGGGTGGGATTCGATGCTGATCCACACAATTATGGAAGAGCTTGGTTTCCGTGCTTCGACAATTTTGTAGAACGAAATCCTTACACCATCGAAGTACTTACTTCAGACAATCGCACTGCATATTGTGGCGGGGTACGAACGTCTATCGAAGAGGTGGGAACAGACAGTTTGCTAACTATATGGGACCTCGAAGAAGAAATTCCAAGCTACCTAGCCTCAATTGCAGTTGGAAACTACACACATGTTGAACAGGAATTCAATAGCATTACCGGACAAACCATCCCCATTTGGCTGACCGCAGAGCAGGGAGACACTTCCAATGTCACTACCTCATTTCAGAATTTGGTGCCTTGTTTAGATAAATTTGAAACCTCGTTCGGTCCTTACCTTTGGCCTCGCGTAGGATACGTAATGGTACCATTCTCATCTGGAGCAATGGAACACGCCACCAACATTGCCTACCCCGAATTTGCGGCCAACGGCGGTTTAAGTAATCAAACCCTCATGGCACATGAACTCGCTCATCATTGGTGGGGAGATTTGGTGACTTGTTCTAGTCAAGAAGACATGTGGATCAACGAAGGGATGGCCTCTTATTGTGAAGCTCTTTTCATAGAAGGAATTGAAGGTGACGAAGCCTACGCGGAATACGTAAGAGAAAATCACAAAGACGTTCTATTGAACGCTCACATTAGAGATGGAGCTCGACTGCCTGTTGCTGGAATTGGTCACGAAAACACCTATGGTGACCATGTTTACAACAAGGGCGCTGATGTTGCTCATACCATGAGAGGATATATGGGGAGCGATTTTTTTCCTGTGCTAACATCATTCTTAGATGCAAACCCTTACGAAGATGTTAGCAGTGAAGATCTGAGAGATTTCATTGATGCTTCAACATCTGTGGATATTGTGAGCTATTTTGACGATTGGATTTTTCAGCCTGGATTTCCAGATGTTCGATTGAGTTCAATGACTGTTACAGAACTAGATGGCAATTGGAACGTAGAAGTGATTCTTTCAGAACACCTTCATTATGCTGATCACTATTACACCAACGTACCGGTGCAACTCGAGTTTTCTGGAGCTTGGTGGTCCAACGAAACCCAAACAGAAGATGTGTTGGTCAGTGGAACATCTACTACCTACAACTTCACCCTTCCTTTCGCTCCAGAACGATGTATCATTAATCGCAACGAAGCAATTAACCAGGCTGTCTTGGCTGAGGAACTGGTAATAGATAACGATGGCATCAAGGCGCTTCTTTTTGCAGAATTTCGCGTAGATGTAGAAGTTGAACCAGTAGACGATTCATTGTGGATTCGCGTAGAGAATCACTGGACACGAGCTGACTTCACTGAATCACAGCCTGGAATTCACCTGGCAGATGACCGTTTCTGGAGGATTCATGCCTCGGGAGATCTTGCTCCATACCAGATTGAAGGACGAATTCGGTATTACGGAAATGAAAGTGCGAATAGCTACTTCGACCCACTCTTCTTTGAGGCCTTAAACTCAGAAGGTTTGACAGAAGAGAATCTGGTCTTATTCCATAGAAGTGGGCCTCTCGAGCCTTGGGAAGAGCTTACACTAGCAGAATTGAACATCCAAGGTCAAGAAACGAACTGGCAAGGATTCTTCGATTTTCCATTGACTGCAACCGGTGACTATGCTTGGGGCTATTATTCAGATGTGGTGACCGTGCACGAAAATGAATCGTCCGACCTTTTCACGGTATACCCGAACCCTTCTAGCAATCAGATTCGGATCAAAAACTTAGCCGACGGTACCGTTTACAGTGTCTATTCCTTGAATGGCAGGAAGGTGATGGAAGCGGCATACAACGGTGGGATTGATATCGAATCACTTGCTCAAGGTGCATACTCTGTTGTGATTCATAATGACGTTAGAACAACGGTTTCTTTTGTGAAGGAATAAAAAAAGGTCCATGACCACTAATGAGTCACAGACCTTTTTAAGAAAATCATAGTAATTACTTACGAGCGGAAATCTTTCCCTGGGTAGTAAGCAAGTTTTCCTAATTGCTCTTCAATTCGAAGCAATTGGTTGTACTTCGCGATTCTATCTGAACGAGAAGCTGATCCTGTTTTGATCTGTCCGGTATTCATGGCAACAGCTAGATCTGCAATGGTGCTATCTTCTGTTTCTCCTGAACGGTGGCTCATTACAGATGTATATCCGTATTTACGCCCCATGTTGATTGCTTCAATGGTTTCAGTAAGTGTTCCAATTTGGTTCACTTTTATGAGGATTGAATTGGCGATGCTCTGCTCAATTCCTCTTTTCAATCGTTCTGTATTTGTAACGAACAAATCATCTCCTACCAGCTGGATGTGATCGCCAAGTTTTTCTGTCATGATTTTCCAACCATCCCAGTCGTCCTCAGCAAGTCCATCTTCGATGCTTATGATAGGATACTTTCTTGTCCACTCAGCCCAGTAATCAACCAATTCTGAAGCGCTTAATTCATCTCCAGTTGATTCCAAGATGTACTTTGCTTTTTCTTCGTCATAGAATTCAGAAGAAGCTGCATCTAGCGCAAGAAGAATATCCTCTCCTGCTTTGTACCCTGCTTGATCAATTGCTTGAAGGATTACTTGAATCGCTTCTTCATTTGATCCTAGGTTCGGTGCGAAACCACCTTCATCACCAACATTGGTAGCATGTCCCGCTTTCTTAAGTACTGCTTTCAAATGATGGAAAACTTCCGTTCCCATGCGAAGGCCTTCTGAGAAAGTAGAAGCGCCGACAGGCATGATCATGAATTCCTGAACGTCGATTTTATTGTCTGCATGCGACCCACCGTTGATGATGTTCATCATTGGCACAGGCATGGTGTGTGCGTTTACTCCGCCTACGTATCTGTAAAGGGGTTGCCCAATTGATTCAGCTGCAGCGTGTGCTACGGCGAGAGAAACACCTAGAATGGCGTTGGCTCCAAGAATCGCTTTATTGTGGGTTCCATCGATTCCCATCATTGCTTTGTCGATCAAATTTTGATCGAAGATGTAAGCTCCGGTAAGTTCATCGTTTAGGATGGTGTTTACGTTTTCAACAGCCTTCAAAACACCTTTTCCGAGGTAGATTCCTCCGTCATTGTCTCTCAGTTCTACTGCTTCGTGCACTCCTGTTGACGCTCCTGAAGGAACTGCCGCTCTTCCGAGAACACCTTGGTCTGTAATCACATCCACTTCAATGGTAGGATTCCCTCTAGAGTCAAGAATTTGACGGGCTTGAATTTTTCCAATATAACTCATAATCAATTCATAACGTGCTCTTTGATGGCAGCAACGAAATCATCGAAGAGGTATCTTGAGTCATGGGGACCAGCAGAAGCCTCTGGGTGGTACTGCACCGAGAACACAGGTTTGTTTATCACTCGAATTCCTGCGAGTGTTTCATCATTTAGGTGAATATGAGTCACTTCGATGTTATCATTGGCATCAGCCGACTCACGGCTCACAACAAAGCCATGGTTTTGGGAGGTGATTTCAGCCTTCCCAGAAATAAGGTTTTTCACAGGGTGATTCACACCTCTGTGGCCATTGAACATTTTAACTGTTGAAAGTCCTTGACTAAGCGCAATCACTTGGTGTCCCAGACAAATACCGAAGCATGGTGTTCCAGAATCAACAAGTTTACCTACTTGCTCTACTACATTTTTCATTGCAGAAGGATCTCCAGGTCCGTTTGAGAACATTATCCCTTCCGGGTTTGTACTGAGGATTTCTTCTGCTGAAGTATCACTTGGGAATACTTCTACTGTGCAGCCGCGATCATTCAAGCAACGCACAATATTGGTCTTCACCCCGAGGTCTAGCAGTGCCACTTTGCAGGATTCATTTTCTGCCTTGACAACATACCTTTTCGATGAAGTTACTTTAGAACTAAGTTCTAGTCCTTCCATAGAAGGTACTTTTTTAACTAACTCTTTTAATGCTTCCGCATTCAAGTTGTCGCTGGAAATAACAGCGTTCATAGCTCCTTTTTCCCGAATGTGGCGAACCAATGAGCGTGAATCAATGTCGCAGATACCAACAATACCATCTCTTTCAAGGTATTCTTGCAATGTACCATTCCCTCCAACGCGGGAATAAATTTCTGAAAACTTCTTCGTCACCAATCCGGCGATTTTTAGGCCTTCAGATTCTACTTCTTGGTCATGTACACCGTAGTTACCTATGTGGGCAGTTGCCATGACAAGAATCTGTCCGTAATAGCTAGGATCAGTAAAGATTTCCTGATAGCCATACATACCTGTATTAAAGGCAATTTCACCTTCGGTCGTTCCAATTTTACCGGCCGCATATCCTTCGAAGACAGTTCCGTCTTCTAGCACAAGGATTGCTTTATTCGGAGAAGTTGTGTTTTCCATGGGGCAAAGATAAGATGATAGGGGGTTGAGTAATACTGTTGTTAGTCAAATAAATATTCACATTTTCTAAACGAGAAATCAAAAAAAAAGGGACAACCTTAACGATTGTCCCTTATTATATTTTTCGATTGAAATCACGCTTTGTCTTCGCTTGATTCCTCGTCTTTCTTATCCTTAGAAACTGCATCAGCTGCAGCATCCTTCACGTCCTTGGCTGTATCAGCTACTTTATCAGCAGCATCTTCAACGGCGTCAGCAGCTTTGTCAGCCACTTCCGCTGCCTTATCAGCAACATCTCCAGCAGCATCTTTCACAGCGTCAACTGCTCCAGCAACCTTCGACTTCCCTCCACCACGACGAGAACGACGTGTTTTGGTCTTCTTTTCTTCGTTGCCATAGATTTCATTGAAATCTACTAGCTCGATCATGCAAATTTCAGCTGCATCACCTTGTCTGTGACCCAATTTGATGATTCGTGTGTACCCACCTTCTCTGTTTCCAACTTTAGGTGCTACTTCACGAAAGAGTTCAGATACAGCCTCCTTGTTTCCAAGGTAGCGGAATACCATTCTTCTTGAGTGAGTTGAATCTTCTTTTGAGCGATTGATCAAAGGCTCTACGAATGAACGAAGTGCTTTTGCCTTAGCTACTGTAGTAGTAATACGCTTGTGTTCGATTAGCGAAGATGCCATATTAGACAACATTGCTTTACGATGAGCAGTCTTTCTACCAAGGTGGTTAAATTTCTTACCGTGCCTCATGATTATAGGTGTTCAATAAGCTAATGCTTATCCAATTATTCTTTATCCAATTTGTACTTCGATACATTCATACCGAAAGAAAGATTTTTGCTTTCAACAAGATCTTCTAGTTCTGTCAAAGACTTCTTACCGAAGTTACGGAACTTTAATAGGTCGTTCTTATTGTATGAAACCAAATCTCCAAGGGTTTCAATATCTGCTGCTTTCAGACAGTTGAGGGCACGAACTGAAAGGTCCATATCTACCAACTTCGTCTTCAACAACTGACGCATGTGAAGTGACGTTTCATCAAACTCTTCCGTTTCAGACTTCTCTTCGCTTTCAAGCGTAATACGCTCGTCACTGAAAAGCATGAAGTGATGAATTAGAATTTTCGCTGCTTCTTGTAGGGCATCTTTCGGAGAAATAGAACCATCACATTGGATGTCCATTACTAGCTTCTCGTAATCAGTCTTTTGTTCTACACGGTAGTTTTCGATACCATACTGAACGTTTCTGATTGGAGTGAAGATAGAATCAATTGCTACAGTTCCGATTGGAGCTCCAGCTTCTTTATTCTCTTCTGCCGGTACGTAACCACGTCCTTTTCCAACATTGATTTCGATGTTAATTTTAACACCTTTCTCCATGCGGCAGATTACGTGATCTGGGTTCAATACTTGGAAAGCAGAGGTGAATTTACCTATGTCTCCAGCAGTGAATGTATCCTGACCTGAAAGATTGATTATTACTCGTTCTGAATCTGTTTCAGCAATTTGCTGCTTAAAGCGCACTTGCTTCAGGTTAAGAACGATCTCAGTAACATCTTCTACAATACCTTTCACGGTAGAGAACTCGTGATCTACACCATCCATTTTGAATGAAGTAATCGCAAACCCTTCAAGTGAAGATAAAAGGATACGACGCAATGCGTTTCCTATAGTAATTCCGAATCCTGGTTCTAGCGGACGGAATTCGAACTGTCCGTTAAAATCATCAGACTCAAGAAGGATAACTTTATCTGGTTTCTGGAAATCTAGAATGGCCATTGTAAGTGTCTTAAGATTATTTAGAGTACAATTCGACGATGAGCTGTTCCTTGATATTTTCAGGAATTTGCTCACGAGACGGTACGTTCAAGAAAGCACCAGTCATATCGCCTGAGTTCCAATCTAGCCAATCGAACTTTTTAGAGCTCACAGCTAGAGAAGATGTAATCGCTTGCAATGATTTAGAACGCTCACGCACACCTACTACGTCACCTGGACGAAGTTGGTAAGACGGAATGTTCACTAGTTCACCATTCACAGTGATGTGACGGTGAGTAACCAATTGACGCGCACCTCTTCTAGACGGAGATAGACCTAGTCTAAATACCGTGTTGTCTAGGCGAGACTCACACAATTGAAGTAAGATTTCACCGGTAATTCCTGATTTCATCGAAGCTTTCTTAAACAAGTTAGAAAACTGACGTTCTAGAATTCCGTAAGTATATTTTGCCTTTTGCTTTTCAGCCAACTGAACTGAGTATTCAGACTGCTTCGAGCGACGCTTGTTTGGTCCGTGCTGCCCTGGCGGGTAAGAACGGCGTTCAAGTGCTTTATCTGGTCCGAAAATTGGTTCGCGAAAACGACGTGCAATTTTCGATTTTGGTCCTGTATAACGTGCCATATCCCTTTCTTTTTTGCTTCAGTAGTTAAACTCTGCGTCGTTTTGGAGGACGACAACCGTTGTGTGGCATTGGAGTCACATCAACAATTTCGATTACTTCGATTCCTAGGTTGTGAAGCGAGCGGATCGCTGATTCACGGCCGGAACCTGGGCCTTTTACAAATACGCGAATCTTGCGAAGTCCGAGTTCATGTGCCTCTTTTCCACATTCTTCAGCAGCTACTTGAGCAGCATAAGGGGTGTTCTTCTTAGATCCACGGAAACCCATTTTTCCAGCAGAAGACCACGAAATCACCTGTCCTTGGTTGTTTGTAAGGGAGATGATGATGTTGTTGAAAGAAGCCTGGATGTGCGCCTCACCGGTCGCCTCCACTACTACTTTCTTCTTTTTCTTGACGTTCTTAGCCATAACTTTTTGAATTCAGGTCATCAGTCCACAAAAGGGACTCAAGAATGTTTCTCACTATGAGAAACTTATTATTTAGTAGCCTTTTTCTTGTTCGCAACGGTTTTACGTTTCCCTTTACGTGTACGAGAGTTATTCTTCGTACGCTGTCCACGGAGCGGTAAACCTACACGGTGACGAATTCCTCGGTAACAACCGATATCCATCAAACGTTTGATGTGCATTTGAGTCTCAGTACGTAATTCACCTTCTACTTTGAAAGTAGTAGAGATAACGTTACGGATTTGACCCAATTCATCATCGTTCCAATCTTGAACTTTGGTACTTGCATCCACACCAGCAGATTCTAAGATCTCCTTTGCGCGGCTGTTTCCAATACCGTAAATGTACGTTAGACCAATTACTCCTCTTTTGTTCTTAGGAAGGTCTACACCAGCAATCCTTGCCATAGTCGTGTCGCTTTATAGCTTCAAGGTTACCCTTGACGCTGCTTAAATTTTGGATTCTTTTTGTTTATCACGTAAAGGCGTCCTTTACGGCGTACGATCTTACACTCAGCTGATCGCTTCTTAATTGATGCACGTACTTTCATGATTACTTCTTGTATCTAAAGGTTATACGTCCTTTCGTTAAATCATATGGCGACATTTCTACTTTCACCTTATCTCCAGGGAGAATTTTGATGTAATGCATACGCATTTTACCAGAAATGTGGGCAGTGATCACGTGTCCATTCTCCAATTCCACGCGAAACATTGCGTTTGAGAGGGCCTCGATGATTGTTCCATCTTGTGTGATCGATGCTTGTTTTGCCATTCTATTATTTCAATTACTTATTTAATACTTCTTCTATATACTCAAATGTTGAGAGTATCTCTGCTTTGCCCTTCCGAACCACGACATCGTGTTCGAAATGTGCGCTTGGTAGATTATCAGCTGTTTTGATGGTCCAACCATCATTTAGTTGCTTGACTTGACGAACTCCCATGTTGATCATTGGTTCTATTGCTAGCACCAATCCTTCACGAAGTTTCATTCCGTTGCCACGTCTTCCATAGTTCGGAACTTCAGGTGCTTCATGCAAATTCTGTCCCAATCCGTGTCCAACAAGTTCCCGTACAACTCCATACCCATTTGACTCAGCATGGTGTTGAACTGCATATCCTATGTCACCCATACGATTACCAGCAACGGCTTGTTCAATGGCTAAGTACAATGACTCTTTGGTTACTCTCAGTAGTTTCTTGATTTCGTCAGACACCTCACCAATGGTGAACGTGTAAGCCGAATCTCCGTAGAAACCATTTTTAAGTACTCCGCAATCCACAGACACAATATCACCTTCTTCTAAAGGTGTATCATTCGGGATACCATGAACAACTTGACTATTTACTGAAGTGCAAAGTGAATTGGGGAATCCATTGTAGTTCAAAAAACCAGGAACTCCTTCATTGTCACGTATGCATTCTTCCGCAACTTTATCAATGTCTAGCGTAGAGACTCCAGGTTTTAACACCTTGGCTACCTCTGCTAATGTTCTACCAACAAGTAAAGAACTCTCTCTAAGAAGGTCAATTTCCTCCTCAGTTTTATAGTAGATCTTACGACCTCCCATCTTATCCGGCAATGCCGCTTACAGGTGAGTTTTGACGCCCACGCATTTTTCCTGACTTCATAAGTCCGTCATAATGACGGCTTAGTAGGTAACTTTCAACCTGCTGGAGTGTGTCTAAGACAACACCTACCATGATCAATAGTGACGTTCCTCCAAAGAAGATTGCGAAACCTTGAGCATGAGTCAATCCAACATTGAATACAATTGCTGGCAGAATAGCTATCAACCCGAGGAAGATAGATCCTGGCAATGTAATGCGCGAAAGTACACCATCTAAAAATTCTGCTGTAGATCTTCCAGGCTTAATTCCTGGTACGAAGCTACCTTGACGCTTCAAATCATCAGCCATCTGGTTAGGATTAACCGTGATTGCTGTGTAGAAGTATGTGAAGATCACAATCATCAAGAAGAAAATCACATTGTATAGAAGACCGTTAAAGTCACCCATACTTTGTAGTAATTCACTGTCTTGAAATGCTTCCGTCTGCGTCAAGTACAATGGCACAAACATAATTGCCTGAGCAAAGATGATTGGCATTACACCAGAACTGTTCACTTTCAATGGAATGTAAGAACGTTGTCCTTCACCCATTGGCATGTGTGTTGTTCCTGCTTGCACATTCTTAGCCATCTGCACTGGAACACGGCGAACCGCTTGCACAAGAGCTACAGATAATCCAATCACTACTAACAACGCTGCGATTTCAACTAAGAAGAAGAAAAGGTTTGTGTTAGGGTGAGCAAATTCCTGAATGATAGCTTGTGGGAACGTAGCGATGATTCCGATCATGATCAACAAAGAGATACCGTTTCCAATCCCTTTGTCTGTAATACGCTCTCCTAGCCACATGATCAACAATGTTGAACAGGTAAGAATTGCTACAGCAGAGAACCACCAGAAAGGAGAAGGGTCAGCCACAGCCTGCGTTACTGAAGATGCTAAGTAACCCGGTGCTTGCACCAAGGTAATAGCAATTGTCAGGAAACGAGTCCATTGGTTGATCTTCTTTCTACCACTTTCACCTTCTTTCTGTAGTTTTTGAACAGAAGGAACGGCGATAGATAGTAACTGGATGATGATCGATGCCGAGATGTACGGCATGATTCCCAATGCAAAAATCGATGCACGTGAGAAGGCACCACCTGTAAAAAGGGTCAAAATGGCACCAAGTCCTTCAGAAGGACCAGAGCTCATTTGTGCTTCGAGCGCATCGGAGTTAACACCAGGAAGAACGATGAATGAACCTACACGATAGATTAGAATAAAACCGAACGTGATAAGGATCTTCTTACGTAGCTCCTCGTGATGATAGATGTCTTTTATTTTCTTGAAAAAATTCTTCATCACAAATGGATTAAAGTGTAGTGGCAGTACCACCAGCTCCTTCAATTGCTTCTAGAGCAGTTGCAGAAAATTTGTGAGCTGAGATAGTCACCTTTGCTTTGATTTCGCCACGACCTAGAATCTTAATTAGGTCACGCTTCCCTGCCAATCCATTTGCAACTAGTACTTCTGGAGTAACTGCGTCAA
>JAQWQB010000018.1 GCA_029245065.1 Flavobacteriales bacterium
AACCAGTAAACACAGATGAGTCAGGCAATGAAGCGAGGTATTCAGGGGAATTATCGCCGTAATTGTTCTTCATCCAAGTCGTGTATTCTAGCCAGTTGAACGTAGTAATTTCAGTCTGATCAAAGAAAAGGGAATCCGAAACCTCTACAGTTCCAGGTGGACGGAAACCTGGTTTTTTCACAACTGAAAACGCCAATAGAAAGAAAGCAGCTATGAGGCCAATACAAAGTCTGAACATCAGTAAAAATTTAAGGTTAAATGTAACAGAATGATCTGCCATTTGGAAAGATGCTCGAAGAACAATTAGGTTACATCCATTGGGGAAACAATTGTCAAGCGCAAATCAAACCGTTACGTTCACAAAGTTGATGTTGAGCGGGTTGAAACAGGGGCGATCTTTGCACAGGGAAGGTGCTGGTCGACTACCTAAGGTAACGGGTCCGCGAAACACCTTGCAGCATACCATTTCATCTTAAATTCGAACGTTCTTTATAGCGTGAGGTGGGTAGCCCCATCAATAATACTGATAGCATATGTTTTGGCTTTTACTTGTTCTTTTTGTCGTTTGCATCGCCTTTCTGGCCTTTTTGTACCTGAACCCTCATTTTGGTGGGACGGTCAGTGCTACGCGGAAATCGGCTTACAGCAAATCGAAGCACTGGAATGGGAAGGTGTTCGAAAACATTGTAGAGACCACCATGGACGTCAACCTGAAAACAATGCCAAAACTCTTGAAGGCACAATTTACAGATAGAGAAGTGCGAAGTCCAATTGCACCAATTCCAGTGATACCGTTTGAGCAAAAGGCGTTTGATGAAGGAAACGGGCCGAAATTCATTTGGTACGGACACTCGGTACTATTGCTGAAACTAAACGGAAAGAACATACTCATTGACCCAATGCTTGGGCCTGATGCGGCGCCCATCGCTCCTTTTCCCACGAAGCGCTTTTCTGAGGACACGTTAGAGGTAATTAACGCGTTGCCGCCAATAGACTTGATGCTCATGACCCACGATCATTACGATCACTTGGATTTGGCAAGCATGCGGAAACTTAAATCCAAGGTGTCAACAATTTACGCTTCACTTGGCATACGTAGACACCTGGAAAGGTGGGGTTTTAAGAACCACACTATCCGTGAATTTGATTGGTGGGAAAAAGCAACTTTTGGTGAAATCGAAATTACATTTACTCCGAGTAGGCACTTTTCCGGACGTGGTTTGAGTGATCGAGCGAAGTGTTTATGGGGAGGCTGGGTGTTCAAATCTCCTGATTACAGTGTTTACTGGAGCGGTGACGGAGGTTATGGAGCGCATTTCAAGGAGGTTGGAAACAAGCTAGGACCGTTTGACTGGACCTTCATTGAATGCGGACAATACAATGAACTTTGGCGCCAGATTCACCTACATCCGGAAGAGTCTGTTCAAGCGTCGTTGGATGCGCAATCAAAAATAGTTACACCAGTTCACTGGGCTGGCTTTGCGTTGGCCCTTCACCCTTGGAAAGAGCCAATTGAGCGTTTTACGCGTGAAGCCAAAAGCAAGTCGTTAGCAGTGCACACACCGAAAATTGGTGAATTGGTAGACATGAAGCAGCGCGGACCAAGCACAGATTGGTGGGCAAAATTAGATTGATGAAGCCGCGAAGGACGCTTCGTTGAAATTGGAAAGGTCTTCGTCCCAGTTGTAAGGGGCAAACGTTAATTTCATAGCAGACACATCCTGATTCAAAGCCTCTTTGATCAGATGGTTGACGCCTTTTCGTTTGCCAAAATCGGCCCAATACCATTTGAAAAGCGTACTGACAGTTACTTCGTTTTTCTCTTCTGAAATGGTTGTTTCTGAATCTAGAAAACTCAATGTTGCTATAGACAGCTGCTCATCAATATTTTCATGGTTGTAATAAGAAATGGGGGGGCAGCTTTTTGCCCCGCAGTTTAAGGCAAAGTGCAATCGAAAATCCAACTGCTTCACCGCTAATTTCCTGATGTGTTTCCCCACGAATAATTGCGGCAAAAACCCAAGACTATACTTGTACCTAAACCGTCGTAAAATGCCATGTTCAATATCGTCAAGGCTGAAAGAAATCCCCGCTATTTGAATCATCTTTGAAGTGTAAATTTTGGGTTTTACACTTCCGCGTTGGCGAAGTAATAAGAAATAGGAATTGTAAATATTGATCCAAAAAGCCTTCTTCTCGTTGTCTTCTTGAAGCTCTTGAAAGAGTTTTTGAGACGAGTAAGCCGCCAAATCCCTTTCCAATGAAGTACTATTCTTGTTGGTCTTTACGGTCAGCAAAAGTCGCTCTGCCAATCCGTTGAGGTGTTCAATGCTCATTACACAAAAAAGGTCTGGAGAGCTCAGGAAAGCAGAGGATAGGTGATGATTTAATTTTTTCGCTTGCTAATGCCTAAAACCGGGTACATCGGACAGAAACCAATGGCACTCGTCACAAGATATAATATCCCTAATCCAATTAGCGCGAAAGCGACGGTACCGCTAATAACGTTTGTAAAGTAAAGCACAAGGATCAATAAAGCGACTAGCGTGCGAATCAATCGATCCCAAATGGCCGTGTTTTTTTTCATAACATCGTTTTTTGGTATAAGTACATAATGAGCAGGGTAAAGAAGATACCCAATACCGCACACGAGACACATGCGAGAACCCATTTAACGTATTTCTGACTCATAGCAACTGTAATGTAAAAAATTTAAAGAAGATAGCCCTTGTTTTGTTCTGCTAAACAAGGGCTAAGTGTCTGTAAATTAGCTTGTCAGTTCTTTACAAATCGAACTGAAGGACCTCTATTCAATTGAACGAAATAGATTCCGGTCTCCCAAGAAGCAATGGCAATGGTAGTAGAAGATAGTTGGTTCGACTGGAACACAACAGCACCTTTTGCATCTAGGACACGCACTTCGTCGGCAGCAGTAACTCCTTCAAGTTGTATGAAAGTAGAAGCTGGGTTTGGGAATACATTCACACGAACCTTTTCAAGGTTGATTGTGCTGGTAGAAGAGTCAGTAGAGCGCTCATAAGTGAAGCCACCTTCACCTCCACCGCCTCCACTGGCCCAGTAGGTCATTTTGATATCAATGTAAATGTCATCTAAAATCAGGTGCAACACCATGTCTGCATTTACGGTTGAAGGAGGGTTGGATCCGTTGGTATTTTCCCATGTGTCGAATGTCAACGTTTCAATATCAGCTGTTGTACCAAACGCCCATTCTGTGTCCATCGGACTTGCAAAATCAGTGTAAGTTGCTTCACTAGCAATATTGAAGAGACCTTGGTTATCTGCTCTTGTAATGTGAACATTGTCAGTCAGTTGGTCCTGGTTGGCATCCAAAGTCCAATCAGCAGCATCAGCTTTGTCAAAGGTCATGGTTGGTCCTGTCCAAATGGTTTGTGCCGAAGCAGAAAGTCCTACCAAAAGAGTAAAAAGGATAAGTGTAAAATGTTTCATGCTTTTCGTGTTTGTATAGTAGAAGGTCGAAATTAATCGAGCCCGCCTTACCAAACATCACGTTTTCGTACAACTATTAACATTGCATTTTTCATACCTATTCCTACAAGGTATGCAATTTGAATAGTGCAATTTGTAAGTTGCATCAAAGAGTCAATAAAATGAAGGGTATTGTTTTTACTGAGTTTCTAGAAATGGTCGAAAAGGAATTCGGCTATGAAACGATCGATCAAATTCTGGAAGATAATGAGCTTGCTTCAGGCGGGGCATACACCTCGGTTGGAACATACAATCATGCAGAAATGATTGATTTACTGGGCAGTTTATCAGCCATATCCAAGCAAGAAGTGAGTGCTTTACTTCATGCTTTTGGCAGGTATATCTTCGACACTTTTCTCAAAGGATATCCTCAGTTTTTTGAAAAATGCGCCCATGGATTTGAGTTTTTAGAATCCATTGATGGCCATATCCATGTGGAAGTGAAGAAGCTCTACCCGGATGCGATGTTGCCCAGGTTTGAAACAACAATTAATGGGACTGAAATGGCTATGAACTATTATTCAGACAGAAGATTTTCTGACTTCGCTTCAGGCCTCATTGAACGCACCATGGAGTACTATGGGCACGGTTTCAGCATGCAAAAAGAACTGATGAACCAAGAAGGTTCAGAAGTGAAATTCACCCTCAAAGTGGCAGAGTGAACGAAGAAGTTGAACGACTTAAGAGAAGGCTAGAAAGAGAAATAAAAGCCCGTAAGCAGGCTGAAACAACTCTTGAAGTGAAAGCGCGTGATTTGTTCAACGCGAATGAACGCTTGATGCAGCTGAACAATGAGCTAGAGCATCAGATCTCTGCCCGAACCTTCGAACTTGAAAAGAGTGAAATACGGTATCGGCAGTTGGTAGAAAACGCCAGTGACATCATCTACAATATTTCTGAAACTGGCGAATTCCTCTACATGAATGCCATTGGTATCAAGGCGTTTGGATACGCTGAAGAGGAAATTATTGGCGCCAACTTTTTGACATTCGTAGCACCAGAAAGCAAAGAACAAACAGCAAAGCACTACGCAGAGTTGGCATCTGAACTCTGGCAAAATGATTATTACGAATTCTCAGTTCTTTCCAAAGAAGGAGAAACCTATTGGATAGGACAAAGTGTTACCCTTAACACAAAAGAAAATGGTGAGTTGTTTTTCTCAGCCATTGCCAGGGATATCAGTGAACGAAAAAAGGCGGAAGCGAAATTAGAAGATGCGCAAAAGGCACTCGAAAAGAGCGAAGTCAAATACCGAAGTATTATTGAGAACATGGACCTCGGACTCATGGAGGTGGACTTGGACGGAATCATCACCAGGGTGTATGAGAAATTCAATGAAATGACAGGGTATAGAGGAGACGAACTCGTTGGGAAAATAGCTAAGGACGTTTTTACCACGCCTGGTTATGAGGACGTTGTAGATGAAAATATAGAGGGGCGAAAAAAAGGAGAAATAGGAGTTTACGAGATAAAAATCCGAAAGAAAAACGGAGAACACCTGTGGGTGATAATTAGCGGGGCGCCTTTTTACGATGAAAAGGGGAATGTGATAGGCTCCATTGGTATTCATTACGACATCACCGAACGAAAGCAGATGCAACTTGACCTGGAAAAGGCCAAACGCGAGGCTGAGGAAGCTCAAGAAGCAGAGCAGTTATTCCTGGCAAGTATGAGCCACGAAATCAGAACTCCCCTCAATGTCATGATAGGCATGAGTCACTTGCTTGAAGACACCCCCTTAAGTGGAGCACAATCAGATTTCTTAAGCGTTATGAAGACTGCATCCAATATGCTGAAGCACCTCATTTCGGACATCCTCGACCTGTCCAAAATTGACGCGGGCAAAATCAGTCCAACAACATCTTCTGTTGACCTGGTTGAATTGTGCAAAAGCCTAATTACTACGTTCAAAGTGAAGTCAGAAAACCACGATGTTGAGTGGATATGTGAACTTGACTCGTCCCTTGACCACAATTACCTCACTGATGCTCAAATGTTGAATCAAGTGCTGATTAACCTCCTTTCCAATGCAGATCGGTTCACCAAAAAAGGGCAAGTCTCTTTAAAGGTGTTTGTTGCGAAGAAAAGTGAGCACACGGACCTCATTCGTTGGGAAGTTTTAGACACAGGCATTGGGATACAACAACAAGATATCGCTGTTATTTTTGACCGTTATCGCCAAGCAAACAACAACATCTCCAATGAATATGGCGGCACCGGCCTAGGGCTTGCGATTTCCCAAAAACTACTTCACCTTCTAGGGGGTGAAATTGTTGTGGAATCCCAACTAGGAATTGGGTCTTCCTTCCAATTCGAGCTGGAACTCGAAAGACGTGAATCGACTAATTCAAATGCTAAAAATGCGTTTGCCACGCTCAATGAGATTAGTGGTCACGGGCACAAAGTCCTCGTAGTTGAAGACAATAAAATGAATGTAAAGTACGTGGGAGCGTTGCTTGAAAAATGGAATTTCGAGTTTGATCACGCGGCCAATGGAAAAGTAGCATTGGAACTCTTCGAGCCAGAAAAGTATGCACTTATATTAATGGATTTGCAGATGCCAGAGATGGATGGCTTCGAAGCAACAAAAGAATTGAGAAACCTACCTGGAGGGACAGATTTACCTATCATTGCTTTAACCGCATCAACCTTTATCAGCAAGAAAGAATCAGCATTGCCGCTGGGAATGACAGATTTCCTGTGCAAGCCTTTCACGCCAGATCAATTCTCCACATTGCTGAGCAAATACATAGAGGTTGAAGACCAAATGACAACAAAACAAGCGGTGCTCGAGTACCATATATCATTGGATGGGGAATACCTGAACGACGCATATGGAGGTGACCTCGAACACACCGTGGAAATGATGTCGCTCTTCCTTGACGTCTTACCAGATGGAATGAAAAGGCTTGAGGAATCGGTAGCAAAGGAAGATTTTAAAGGTATTCAGCAACAGAGTCACCGGATTAAGCCGACATTTACCATGGTCGGTCTCACACCGCTGTCTTCATTGACGAGGGAAATAGGACAAGCGGCGAAACAGAATGATTTTTCCGATGTAGAAAGAGGGTTTAGAGAGCTCCAAAGACGAATTGAAGAATCGCTGCCTATCATTAGAGAAGAGATTATCCGAATAGCAAAAGAATTGAAATCATGAATTGCATCATTGTAGACGACGAAATAATGGCGAGAACGTCATTGGAAAAATTTTGTAAGCAAACGCCCAACTTAAAGGTCCTGCAGGTATGCGAAAGCGCTGAAGAAGCACTTGAGCAGCTCAAGGCGCACCAGGTAGACTTGATTTTTCTAGACATCGAAATGCCCGGGATGACAGGGCTGGAACTGCTAGAGGTGCTTCCCTATATGCCGAAAGTTATTTTCACTACTTCGAACAAAGAATACGCTTTTGAAGCGTTTGAATACGATGTGACTGACTTTCTTAAGAAGCCGATCAGGCTCTCCCGATTTGAATTAGCTGTAGAAAAGGCTATAAACCGGGTAGGGAAAATGAACGCCGCCCTTGAAGCAAGTGTTCAAGAAGAAATCTACTTAAGGGAGAAAAAGCGCATTGTTCGCGTTCCTTACAATCAAATATGGTATTTCGAAAACGTTGGCGATTACGTCAAGGCCTTCACAGATCATGGCCCTCTAGTATTCCACTTCACCATTAAAATGCTCGAGACTAAGTTAACCAATCCACGGTTTTTGAAAGTACACAGAGCATTCATTGTAAACATGTCTAAGATCCAAGACATTCAAGAAAACTCTTTGGTAATTCAAGACAAGGTCATTCCTGTTAGTCGAGCGCATAAATCTGCTGTGATGAGTGCCATAAACCTACTTTAGCCTGTTCTGAACCAATTATCAAAACCTTCAAGCCAAACATCGAAAAACACCCCGCTTTCCCAAATAGAGTGTCATCTTTAAGCCGGCTTTGCAGTTTATAGATCCTCTTCATTGAGGTGAGCGCTTTTTTATTTCATCTTCATCTTTAAGAAATGCTTTGGAAAAATCGAATGATTTGACCAAAGAGAATGCGTAGACCAAGATTAGTATAGGATTGGTTAAACAGCTGCAGAATAATGGCTAACTAAGCAAAGGAGTGACGTGGTAATCACTCTGGAACCAAGGGCTGTCAATCGGCCTAATGGTCTTTCTTCGGAGAGGCAACGAGAAGTCGTTGACAGTTACAACGTTCCCTTAGCTGTTTGAGAGAGACAGTTGAGGGAACTCTTGGTTTAAACGGTACGGTACTTTTTCCGCAACCAGAAGGCCACCCGAACTAGAAGAATAAGCGCTGGAACCTCTACCAACGGCCCAATAACTCCTACAAATGCTTGTCCCGAATTGATGCCAAAAACAGCAATGGCTACGGCAATAGCTAATTCGAAATTATTTCCCGCAGCAGTGAACGCTACCGCAACTGTTTTGTCATAAGTGGCGCCCTTGGCCTTCGACATGAAGTACCCAATAAGGAACATCAGAATGAAGTAAATCAACAGCGGGATAGCAATCAGCAACACGTCAAATGGAATTTCAACAATCATTTGCCCTTTCAAAGAGAACATCACAATGATGGTAAACAGAAGCGCTATGAGGGTAAGGGGCGAAATAAAAGGAATGAAGGTGTTGTTGTACCAGTCTTCGCCCTTCATTTTTACTAGCACCATTCGTGTCAAAACGCCTAATGCAAAAGGAATCCCCAAATAGATTAAAACGCTCTCGGCAATGGTAGAAATGGGAATGGCTATGGCCGCACCTTCAAGCCCAAAATAGGGCGGAAGCACGGTAATGAACAACCAAGCGTAAAAGCTATAGGCAAACACTTGAAACACACTATTTAAAGCAACTAAACCTGCTCCGTACTCTTTGCTTCCCTCAGCTAAGTCGTTCCAAACCAACACCATAGCAATGCATCTGGCAAGACCAATGAGAATGAGTCCAACCATGTACTCAGGGTAGTCATGAAGAAAAATCAACGCAAGGGCAAACATCAAAACAGGTCCAATTAACCAGTTCAATAGGAGTGAAACCGACAAGAGTTTGGTGTTCTTAAAAATGGAAGGGAGCAATTTGTAATTCACCTTCGCCAAGGGCGGAAAGAGCATGAGGATAAGCCCAATTGCGATTGGAACATTGGTTGTTCCATAGTTGAAGGAATCAATAAATGTGGGGGTGGACGGAATGAAATACCCAATGGCAACACCAATTGCCATGGCTATAAAAATCCACAGCGTAAGGTAACGATCTACAAATCCTAGTCTCTTTTTCATCTCGAAATCTTTGTTGAGAGGTACGTAAACACAACGTTTAATTCAGCCCCAATAAGCAAGGCGGTTTTACGGTATTCTTCTGCGGCTTGAGGAGTGTCGTCAAAACGCTTTGGATCTTCAAATGGAAGGGCAATTCTAAGTATTGCTCCTGGGATAAACGGACAATTCTGTTCAGCATGTGAGCAAGTCATAACGGCTACTAAATCTTCTTGTGGGTTGAAGGAATTATCCCATGTTTTTGAAAACATCTTGTATCCTTCAGCACCTGAAGAGACGTGCAGACGCGTGAACTCTTGCGTTTCATCAACAAGAAAACCGAGCTCTTGCAACGCCACTTTAGATGAATGGAAAAAAGCAGTTGCTTCCGTTCCTCCTGAAGACGAGGTCATGTTCAGATCAAACTTTTCGATAAAGGCATGACCCCATGCTTCAGCCAGTTGACTTCGCCGTGAATTGTGGGTGCATATAAAGTTCAGATGAGGTGTCTTTCCCGCATCCAACAAGGGTAGAATACCTTCAGAAAGTTGCTCAAGGGAGGCCAGGCGTTCCGCAGATATAGTCACTTCAGCAAAGCGCGCTATGGTGGCCTCCAAACCGGTTAAGAGTGCTTTCATTTTAGCAACAGCCACCACCTGGTGTACAGCAGCTATCGCCCGCTACTGTTTTTGCCAAGTCATTCAACGCCACTTTGGCCTTTTGAATTGGGATACCACAGTTCTCTTCTGCCAAACAAGCCGTTTGTGTCTTTGTAAGCTGGAAGTGGTCGCCATTGTGAGCCAAGTTGTATTTTCCAATGGTGTCTGATTGGTATTCAACTTCAATTTCAAGGTCGCCAATGGAGAGCTTTTCTTCAGATAAGTTGACGATTGAAAGAAGCTTTTCGCTTTTCAACCGATGATGTAAATCTACAGAGTACCACAATTGGAGATTGATTTTATGCTCTTCGCGAACCGTACCTCCACAATCGATGAAATGCTTGTTAATGACACCCACTTCAGTAATGTGGAAATGAGCTGGAATGAACGAGCCGTTCGGCAGCTGAAACTTCAATTTTGAAGTCTGTTCTAACAACACCTTAAACGCAGATAATTTCATGTGATTTTAATATTGCAATGTGACGATGATTCGAATAAATTTTTTTAGCAGCATGAAGAAGGATTATCAGAAAACTGACTGAAAAGGTGTGAAAACAACGACTGAATTTCACTCCACCGTTGCGGGTTGATGCAATAACTCATTGATACACCCTCTATCGTGCCCTGGATGATGCCAATGGATTTCAGCTCTTTCAAATGCTGACTAATTGTGGCCTGAGCAAGACCAATTTCATCAACTAAATGACTATTAATACAAGAGTCGGTCTTTAACAAGTGCTGAATAATTGCCACGCGTGCAGGGTGCGAAAAGCACTTCGCTACAGTGGCAAGTTCGTTCTGTTCAACAGAGTATAAAGACGTTTTTGTGATTCCCATTAACGGTCATTAATTGATACATTGCAATATTACGATGAAAAAACAACATGACCTAATTTTTCCATGGAACGGAAGTAGGAGTGTGTGATGTGTTGAAGTAGATGAGCGCGTCATAAGTATCTCCGAGTACCAGCGACATGGTGGTTGGTACATCTGCGTTGAAAGACTCCCCTGCATCAGTTCGAATGGTGTGCTCGTTTCGCAAATCGGAACGTAAACCACTCGTTTTATTGAGGTTTGAGCGCACATCGACCAAAAGAAAAGGACGTTCTGTGGCAATGAATGCGTTGGTCCAGAAAGACGTATCGCGCTCTGAAATAGCAAAATTCTCAAACCCATCTGGTCCGAAAGAGCCAAACGTCCCTTTGTTAAAGGTGAAACCAACGGAATAGTAGGCATCCCCAAACCACCTGGAAAGATGAGTTCCAAGAACAGCGTAGTTGCTCATGGGTGCATTCCGCGCAACATGACCATTGTGCGCCCAAAGTACAATTCTACCATCGATGCCAAATTCATCCAACACCCACAGCACGTTGCGAGACGAGAACTGGTCGCGTAGTTCAACTTTCAACGAAAAATCATCTTGCGAAACATAGGTTGCGTACTGACGGAAAATCTCAAGCATGCGGTAGGCCACACCAAGTGAAGACAATTTAGCAGAGGCAACGGTGCGTTTGGGCAAGAGGTCTTCCAGTTCCAAGAACAATGACCAATACGCCTTTCGATCTGCTGAACTGTGATTGTAAAAAGCAATGGATGGCACTTCGTGATGAAGAATGGAGTCAAGGACGGCACTTTTTAGTCCCAGTTCGTCCAAAAATGATTGCATCCACGTTAAATTGTGATTAATAGCGGTCATTTCCATCCCAGCCAATTGAAACGGTTCCTCAGCTGTCAGGTTGTAGTCGTGAATAGACTTCAACAGCCTTTTGAACTCCTCTGTTCGGTACGTGAACCATCCTGATGAAGCAATAAGGGAATCCAGATTTCCTTCGTTGTATGTGACATACCTGTTCCATAACAACGCCTGTCCGAAATCCACTTCCAAGACAAGCGCATTAAACCCTTCTTCAATCAGTTGTTGAATTAGGGTGAATTTAAGGTCATAACACTCTTTGGTATAATGGGTAGATTCTCCGAGCCCTACTATTGTGGCCGACTGAATGCGCTCACTGAAGCTTCTTTTTAAGTCAACATCATCTGTTGTGCTGAAAGGAATTAGCAAAGGGGTGTCTTGTGACAGACCCGTTGTCAGAAGCCCAATAGAAAAAAGCATGAATAGCAGTCTCTTCATGCTTAAATGTAAGAAGAATCATCTCTTTCGAGTAAACGGCTTGGTAAGTCGGTACCAAATACGCTTCGTCCGGCTTACTGGAGTAACATGGAAGGCGATGATATCTATGTCCTCGCTCGAAAAAGTAGTATCTACCACAATTTCATCTCTTCCCACAGGTAACCCTACAATGCGTTTAGTAGTGTAGCCAATAGAAGAGAACTCCAATTCGTCGTTAGCTGTTGAGGTTGAATCATCTAGCGAAATGGTAACTTCATATTTTCCATCAAAGTCCGTTATAGCTCCTGTTTGTCTCGTTATCAAGTGAACGTTCACAAAAGGAATGGGTTCTCCTGTTTCTTCATCAGTTACTGTACCTCTGATGGTACACAAACGAAGTGGTGAATCAGCAGGTTCTACGGGTTGCTCTACAATCAGCGTATCGGGACAGTGGGCCTCAATCAAAGGGGTTGGACTGAAAGTAGCGAAAGAAGGAGTTACCGAGAGCAACAAGGAAGCAACCGCGGCGACGGCTTTCGGATTGAAGCCTAGGTGCGGCGCTTGGTGTCCCCAATGATCTAATTGTTTTTGCGTGTACAAGCCGCACAAGGAATGGTTGTTCTCTGCCTGCAAAGACGAAATCTCCTTCCATGATTTCCCGGTAAAATCAATGATTTTCTTTTCACAAGAGCTACAAACCCTTCCTCCGGGAACTTCATTCATTCGAAGCCAGTCTTGCTGGCAGTACTGTGGTTTAGGAGTATTCATAAGTACGTTTATGAATGAGATGCGTCAACGAGGGTATTTCCACAACTCAGTGCTTGTTTTCCCATTTGGCTAGCAATGCATTGGTTTGGGCATTTAGTTTTTTCTTGAAGAATCCCGTCCCGCCTAATAGCGCACCTTTGAAACCAAGTGCTTGTTTCGCCCACTTCTGAAGGTCGAAGGTATCCACGTGCTTGATGATTAATCCGTCTTTGAATTCAAACGCCGCATCGATCTTATTGTGCACCTTCCTTCCGGTTTGGCTGAATTCGTATTTCGCCTCCCAATGGGCTTTTCCAGACGTATTATCACTCATAATTCCTGAATAGGTCACCTGAAAGTCTTTACCACGCTGACTTTCACACAACATTCGCCACATGTTTTTCGCTTTTTCGCCCTTCAACACGCCAAAAGCAGGATCTTCAAACACAACATCAGAATGATAGCAAGCGGCCATTGCTTCTCCATCTACTGCTTCAAAAGTGGTATAAAACTGTTCAATTATCGACTTCATGAAGAAAAGGTACTGTTATTTATTCGTTGAATAGATATGGTTTTAAAAGGGCGAAAGGAGTTATCTTTCAACTTCAATTTTGCTTGTCCATGAATATTGAATCATATAGAGACTTTTGCATTCGTATGCACGCGGTGACAGAAGAATTCCCTTTTGATAATAAAACGCTGGTTTTCAAGGTAGCGGGAAAGATGTTTGCACTTACAGATGTAGATGAATTTCAAAGCATCAACTTAAAATGTGACCCCGAAATTGCCATTGAACGAAGAGGTGAGTATCCGGCAGTGCAAGCTGGTTACCACATGAATAAAAAGCATTGGAACACCGTTACAATAGACGGAAGCATTGCAGACAAGGAACTTGAGCAATGGATTGTTGAAAGCTATGACCTGGTAGTCAGTGGATTAACAAAGAAACAAAGGGAAGAAGCAGGATTTTGAATTCTTTGGTTGAAAGATTCTACTTTTGCATCAGAAAGCCTGAACATGAACGGCACATTACATCAAATAGCACAAGAGTTAGCAGCGGCGCTGGAACGCCTCGAAAAGGGGGACCTCCAACTGGAAGAAGTGGGCCCGCTAACCGACCAGGCTCGTGAATTGTACGAGCG
Organism: Flavobacteriales bacterium; assembly: GCA_029245065.1. Taxonomy (GTDB): domain Bacteria; phylum Bacteroidota; class Bacteroidia; order Flavobacteriales_D; family Sanyastnellaceae; genus JAQWQB01. The sequence goes on from JAQWQB010000018.1 coordinate 13,415, forward strand.
CTTGGTTGCTTTGCGCTACGTGGCAATTGAACGCCTTGTAAAGCCAAGTGAAGGGAAAGAAGGCGCCTTCCGATTAAATGACATCCATCCCAATCAAACGTCGCTCATTGATGCTATCGAAGAGGTGAGCAAGTTGGAAGATGTAAAGAAAGAGCCACAGGTAATACAAGAGCAATTGTTCGCCCCTGTTTTTGATGAAGTAGAGGAAGAGGTTGAAGACGTAGAGCCGGAACTTGATGTAACAGCACCTGAGCCAGAAGAGCCGTTGGTTTTTGATGAGGAAACCAATGAGGAACCTGAAGTTGACCCGGAAACGGAAGACGAAAAGGAGCCAGAAGCAATCGAAGAGCAAGAGGAAGAACCCCAGGAAGAAGAGCCTCCTGTGTCTGCTGAGCCAATAACCGAGTCGAAACACGCGTTGCAGCAAGACCAGGACGATTCGTTGGCACAAAAGCTCAGAAAGACGCCCATTGACGATTTACGAAAGGCGATCGGCCTTAATCAAAAGTTCTTACTGATCAATGAATTGTTCGGTGGGGATGCAGATACGTATAACGCATCAGTAGATCAGCTAAATGGCTCGTCTAATTTTTCGGAAGCATCAAATTGGATTGACGCTGAATTGCGCGGACAGTTCGAATGGGACAATGAATCAACTACTGTTCAAGAGTTTTTGGACTTGGTAGAAAGAAGGTTCTTATGAGCAAATTGACCTTGGTGGCCACGCCAATAGGCAACTTGGCTGATATTTCTTACCGAGCAGTTCAAGTATTAAAAGATGCGTCGGTCATTCTGGCAGAAGACACCCGCACAAGCGGAAGACTCATGCAAGAGTATGAGATCCCCACGCAGATGCGCGCGTTCCATGCACACAACGAACACAAGTTATTAGATCGAACCGTGAGCGAGATTGCTAGCGGTGTGGAAATGGCGCTGATTAGTGACGCGGGTACTCCTGGAATTTCCGACCCTGGATTTTTGCTTGCTAGAGCGTGCATTGAAGCAGGTGTACCTGTTGAATCATTGCCTGGTGCCACGGCATTTGTGCCTGCATTGGTCATGAGTGGGATGGCTCTTGACCGGTTTGTTTATGAGGGGTTTCTCCCACACAAAAAGGGAAGACAAACCCGTATCAAAGCCATTGCTGAAACAACGTGCACAGTGGTGCTTTACGAATCGCCTCACCGGGTCATCAAGCTGGTAGATCAGTTAACGGAATTCTGTGGTGAAGAACGGCGAATTAGTACCAGCAGGGAAATCACCAAACTGCATGAAGAGACCTTCAGAGGTACGCTTGCAGAGGCAAAAGTTCATTTCACTGAGAAAGCACCCCGTGGGGAGTTTGTAGTTGTTGTTGAAGGGGTCAATGCGGCTCAGAAAAGCAAGCGATGAACATCGCCAACTTTTTCAACGCCAATCACTTCTAAATCACCGTACTTCTTTTTGATATTTCTGTTGTAAGCAGAAACAATCATCCGTTTGAAGCCCATTTTTTCAGCCTCGGCAATCCGCTGTTCAATGCGTGATACCGGACGAATTTCTCCAGATAAACCAATCTCACCGGCGAGGGCAGTATCTTGAGATAACGGCAAATCGAGGCTACTGCTCAAGCAAGCCGCCACAACGGCCAAATCCAACGCAGGGTCTTCAACACGCAATCCGCCAGCGATGTTTAAGAAGACATCTTTCATGGCCAATTTGAAACCGCATCGTTTTTCTAACACGGCCAACAACATATTTAGTCGCCTCATGTCGTAACCAGTTGCTGACCGTTGAGGCGTTCCATACACAGCAGAACTAACAAGCGCTTGAATCTCTAATAAAATAGGCCGCATTCCTTCCATGGAGGCTGCTATGGCAGAACCGCTCAAAGAGGGATCTTTTTCGCCAATGAGCAACGCAGACGGGTTTAGTACAGCGTGCAATCCATCGCCAGCCATTTCGTAGATACCCAATTCGTGTGTGCTTCCGAACCTGTTTTTCACGGTGCGAAGAATACGGAAGGCGTGGTATCGATCGCCTTCAAACTGAAGAACGACGTCTACCATGTGCTCCAACACTTTTGGTCCGGCCAACGCGCCGTCTTTGGTAATGTGTCCGATCAAGAAGATGGGAATGTGCTTGGTTTTTGCAATGGCCAGAAGATCTGCGGCAGTTTCTCTTATTTGACTAACGCTCCCAGGAGAAGACTCAAGAAGAGGAGTATGAAGCGTTTGAATGGAGTCAACAATCACCAAATCTGGTTTGACCGCATCTACTTGCTCTTTGATGATTTGCATGTTTGTTTCAGGAAGCACGAAAAGAGATTCGTGCAGTGTTCCAATGCGTTCTGCCCGCATTTTGATTTGCTCTGGGCTTTCTTCACCACTCACATAAAGCACTTTTCCTTTGGTAAAGCCCATGGCGGTTTGAAGCAACAAAGTAGACTTACCAATGCCTGGTTCACCGCCACAAAGCATAAGGCTTCCGGGAACCAACCCTCCTCCAAGAACACGATTCAGCTCACTGTCGCCAAGTTCAACACGCACACCAGTGGTGCTAGAGAATTCAGCAAGAGGTGAGGCTGTTTGCTGGTTCGAAGGAACGAGCGACCTACGGGTGTTTTTAGTTTCTGGAAGTACTTTTTCCTCAACGTATGTATTCCATTCATTGCAAGACGGACATTTACCTATCCATTTTGCGGAGGTAGCACCGCACTCTTGACATACATATTGGGAGCGTTCTTTTGCCATAATTGAAACTAAAAACGGGGCTCCTATGAGCCCCGTTTTCAAAGATATAAGTTCTTTTCTGATTAACGCAGAAGTGTAACTGTACCGTTGTAATCTCTTCCGTTTGGAAGAACCAATACGTACCAGTACGTTCCGTCAGCTTGGTCTTGACCTCTCCAGTCTCCTGACTGATAGTCAGCGCTTTCATAAATCAAGTTACCCCATCTGTTGAAGATGCTCAGTTGAACATCATTATACACGTCAAGTCCTTCAATTGAGAAGGTAACGTTATCTGCATCACCGTTCGGGGTGAATACGTTCGGGATGGTAATCTCACATGGATCAATGATTACTTCGAATGAAGCAGATGCTGAACCACATGGGTTAGTAGCCGTTCCGTTGAGTGAAAGTGTTTGTCCCCAACAATCTTGAGAAAGTTGAGATGACACTAAATTCAAGTCATCGTTTCCAGAAAGGAAAGTAGTCTCACCAGCGCAGTTCACAGACCACACCCATTCGAATGCTTCACCAGCGTTCAAAGAGAATGTGTTGGTGATTTCAGGGCAAAGTGTAATGAGTTCCTGAGGTGAAGGGTTGGCAACTGGGTTAGTACCGAAGTATACTTGTCCTTCAAACGTTTCAGTGTTACAGTTTCCTGGATCAGTAATAGTAGCAGAGAAACCACCGTTATCAGCTGGTGTGAAGACGTTTGAAATACCTTCCGTACCATCACTCCATATAACAGTCCAATCATCATTTGTTCCGTTTGCGAAAATGGTCGCTTCGTCTTGGCCATCACAATAGATATTGATCAGCGGGAATGGATCGATGTCTCCAGCGATTGAAACCTCAGCACACGTTTCTACTCCGCCAGGGAAACATTCGTTGCTCACCGTTACGCAGTAGGTACCTGTTGTTGCTGCGTCCACTTCAGGGTCGTTTGATAAGAAATCACCGTTAATTGTCCACTCGTAATCAATTCCACCAGCATTGTCAGCAATCGGATCCAAAGGAACAACACCACCATCACAAAGAATGGCATCTTCTAGTGCAATAACTTCTGGTTCGAATTGAGCCAAAATAGTGAAGCCAGCGTCATCAGAACCACACTCGTTGGTAATGGTTACCGTCAAGTTGAGGTCTTGCGGAGTATTGTAGCTATATGTGTTTTCAAGCACATCGTCAACTCCCGGACTTGGCCAATCAATTGTGGCGGTTCCACCAATGTCGGTAATCGTTGCTTCAACAAAAGCAGCCTCATCACCACAGAGGATGAATTCATCAGTAGTCAATGTAATAGAAGGTGCACTTGTGAACACGACTTCGTATTCGAACGTCTGACCACATGCATCTTCCGTAAACTGAAGCGTGTAAGCTCCATATTCACACGGTGTAAACTCGGTGTCGAACTGTGTGATGTCAGAGAATGCACCAGGACAATCAGGACCGTCAATAATAGACCATGTTCCGAAAGCTGGCTCAGAAGCACAACCAGCAGGCTCACTCCAAAGGGTTCCGTCAGTCAGGTTATTCAAGATGAAGTTGTTTTGATTTGAACAGTTGAACCCTTGAATGGTATTGTTCTCGTCTCCGTCTCCAGAAGAAACGTACACGATTTCAATATCGTCATCCGCTTCAATGTCAATTGTTTCAATTTGAACAAGACCACCTGAAGTGAAGATGCCAACAGATACACCGTTCACAAAGACTTCAATGAAAGCACCGTTCCAACCAGCGTCATCAGAAGATAACAAGTAAAGAGTCAATGCTCCTTCAGCTGGGTTAGAGAATCCACCTTCAAACGTAATAGGGTCGAGGTTGTCACAGTAAACACCAGACTGCTCATCTTCAGGGATGAATGGGCTAATATTGTCAATGACGAATACACGTTGAGCGAAACAACCTGTTGCCATTTCTGCAAGAATTCGGTACACACCTGGTCCCATTGTGGCACAGTCACCATCTCCTTGAATATCATCTATAGTTCCACCGAGGTCGTTCCAGTTTTCGTCCCATTGGTAACCAACGTATTCTAATTCTTCAATTTGGTCTGGATCAACACAAACTGTAGCTAATTCATCGTAGCAAACCGGGTTCGGTTCAATGTTAATGTCTACCAACTCGAATGGCGTCACATCCAATTCGAATTGAATTTCCGCTTCGCATCCTTGGAAGCCAGCTGTTAATGTGAGCAACCCAGCAGTGTTGACGTCACATTCCTGTGTATCGCACCCTGTTGACCAAGTGTACGTATCAAAGCCATCAGAAGCGACCAACGAAGTAGATTGGCCAGCGCAGATTCCCAAGTCTCCAGAAATGGTTAATTCGGGAAGCTCAACATTGATGACGTCAAAAACGTAATTGATTTCGGTAACGCCTTCTGGCTCACCAGTATCTGTTGCTGTGAAAGTAATGGTGTTAATTCCTAGGTAATCAGTTGAACCAACGAACCCACCTTCAAAAATAGCTACCGCACCGTTTTGTTGGTTGTCTATGAACAAGCCGTCAAGGTCTCCAGAAACTTCAATAGAAACGTTCTGGTTGGTTTCTGGTGGAAGGAAAGAAATGTCAATTGGCACCGTATCGTTCAAACAAACGGTAATGGTATCACACGCCAACGCCGAAGTTGAAATCGGAGGGGTGTTGTTTTGACCAGAAGTAGCCGTGTTGAAGTTGAATACTTTATCTGTTAGCCAGAAAACACCATCTTGTTCCTGAGGAGTATCTCCGTAGGGTCCGTTGTAGTTTGCGTTCAATAGGTTGAATCGCCCGTATTGGATATTTGAACCTGTTGTAGAACTTTTATCAGCTCCAACATTCCCAGGGTTAGGCCCTAGAGTACCACCAGAACCACCTACATCACCGTGTGCCCACTGCATAGATTGGTAGCAAAGCTGTACGTTGTTTCCATCAGGAAGAAGCTCTCCGTCTTCAGGTGTGAATAGGATTTGGAAGGTATTTGTCTTGTCGGCATGACTGTTGAAATAACCTACTTCGATGAAGTTTACATAAACACCTTCGGGCGTTACTTTGTACCAAATCTCTCCTGATTCTCTGATATCAATATCAGCCCAGTATCCTGCAATTTGGTCGTAGGTAGCTCCTGGGAATTCTTCAGGTGTCCAGTCAATGTAACCAGCACCGAACGAAACAGTTCCTTTCGAGTTGATGTAAAATGAGTTGAAAAGCTCACCGTAGTGGTTGTGAGACCATCCGTTCAATCCAATTGGTCCAAGCCATGCATCAACATCGGCACCAGCACCTCCGGTTTCATCCCAATCCGTAGTATTAATCTGTGTGTAAGTTTCGTCTGGCTCAACCCAGCAATCGCAATCACCAGCAGCTAATTGACGTGCATACACACCATTTTGTCTTCTTTCAGCACGAATTTCTGAAGTTGCAGCTTTGTGTTCTGCCACAATTCTGCGTGCTTCTCCTTCGTCATATTGATCCCAAGCGCGCATCACTTCCCATTCAGCTCGTGACATATTTCGCACTGCTCCTTCAAAAGAGTTGTACTTATCAATGATTTGTTCTGCGGTAAGTGAAGAGGTGGTAACATCCTCATTAAGAGAAACTTGTCCATTTGTGCTCATCGCCAAACAACAGAAAGCGAAGAGTAAAAAGAGGGTATTTTTCATCATGCCGATTATTATTTCAGGTCTCTATTTCAATAGTATAATCACGAATTTTCCTGATTCGTGTGTTTTCAAGGCTAGCAAATATAAGGTTTACTTAATTACGCTGTAAGAATACCTTTCGTTGCTTGTTAATGTTTTCACCAAATTGAGTCTTCCCAGACACTTTTAAGATGTAATCACCTCGTTGGGCGGGTTCTCCACCAAATACATTTCCATCCCATCCAATGCCGTCTCCAACTTGTTCAAAAAGCAATTTTCCGTCCAACGAATAGACTTGCATGCTTAAAATTGTAACGTTCTGCGAACGCTCAGCGGGGTTCAAGAAATCATTGTACCCATCTCCGTTTGGTGTGAAGGTGTTGGGCAAAATGAGTAAAGCCGGTTTTCGAACTGTCAAGGTTAATTCATCCAATTTCGAAAAGCCTTTTTCGTCCGTCACATTTAACATGATGTCGTAAACACCTTCTTCTTCGAATTGATGTACCGGGCTCATTTCATAACTCGTTGTGCCATCTCCAAAAATCCAGAAGTAGGCAGCTCCTTGCTTGAAATCAGGTGTAAATGTTATGATGAAGTCTTCAAAAGGGTCTTCTGCTGTGGTAAATGAACCCGTTAAATCTGGATTGATAACAGGAGTGGCCGCTTCTTCTTCTTCCAGGGAGACCTCAACAGAGTCTTCTTGAACGGGCTCCTCGAGCACTTCAGCGCCGTTTTGTACAGCAATTTCAGCTAATCCGTTGAGTGGAAGATCAGTTTGAACAGCAGTTGCTTCCCACTCAATGGTATCAGCAATTGGGTCTTCATTGATTTCCGTTTTTACGCGAGATGTTGTTGTAGTTGTAGCGCTTGTTCCTTCAGAGGAAACAGGTGTCTGCTCATCCAACGGACTAGGCGTTTGAGGCGCCGTTTCTGGAGAAATCTTTTCTGGTTGCACCACCACCGTTTGTTCTTGAGGAGGTGTGTTGCCTTTGATGAATACTACAACGGCTGTTGAGATTCCAATTACTGCAGTAGCAATGGCTGCCCAACCCACGGCCCCTAGTTTGAAACCAGACGCAGCGGCAACAGACCCAGCCCCGGCAGCGGGCAAAGCACTTTGAATCCCTTGCCAAATGGCAGGGTCCACCGGTGCGCTCGCCTGGTGCATTTTCTCACTGAGGAGGTCTTGTATGCGTTTATCTTCGTTCATCACGTTGTTCGATCGCTTCGAGCTCATTTCTTAATTGAATCTTTGCTTTGTGGAACTGGGTTTTAGAGGTGCTTTCGGAAATACCGAGTTGTTGAGCAATCTCTTTGTGGCTGTAGCCTTCAATGGCAAACAGGTTGAATACCGTTCGGTAACCTGTAGGTAGCTGTTGAATCAATTGCATGATATCTTCAGCGGCCAGTTTGGCGAAAACATCAAATGTTGAGGCAGTAGCCATGACATCGTCGTTTATTTCCTCGTTGAAGCTGTGTTTTTTCTCCTTCCTTAAATGAAGTAAGGCAGAGTTAACCACTACTCTTCGAATCCATCCGCCAAGAGCGCCATCACCCTTGTATTGTTCCAGTTTTTCAAAGACCCTAATAAATCCGTCTTGCATCATATCTGCCGCATCAGCGCCATTACCAGCATACCGAAGGCACACGGCCATCATTTGTCCAGAAAACTGATCGTACAATTCACGCTGAGCCTTTCGGTCATTTCCAATGCACGCTTTGATCAGTTCTTCTTCAGACATAGGATTTGTGAGTATATGATACCTCGTGGGATTTAAAAGTTGCCTGCTTTTTTAATTCTGCAGAAAAAAGTTGTCCAAAGATGGAGAACATTCAAGGTTTGTCGCAAATTATTCACGGGTTAACGCTATTTTTGCTCCTTATGGAGAATATTCGAAATTTCTGCATCATTGCACACATCGACCACGGGAAGAGTACGCTTGCTGATCGATTGCTGCAAACTACAGGAACAATTTCCGACAGGCAGTTGCAAGAGCAAACGCTTGACGACATGGATTTGGAGCGTGAACGAGGCATCACAATTAAAAGTCATGCCATTCAGATGGCCCACAAGCATGAAGGCACTGATTACGTTTTAAATCTAATTGACACTCCGGGACACGTAGACTTTTCTTACGAAGTTTCCAGGTCCATTGCGGCGTGTGAAGGAGCATTACTCATTGTAGATGCCTCCCAAGGAATTGAAGCGCAGACGATTTCGAATCTATATTTAGCACTAGAGCACGATTTGGAGATCATCCCCATCTTGAATAAAATGGACTTGCCAAGTGCAGATCCGGAAATGGTGACGGACCAAATCGTTGACCTTATTGGGTGTGACCCAAGTGATGTTATTCCTGCAAGTGGAAAAACAGGACAAGGAGTTGAAGACATACTTAAAGCAATTGTTGACCGTGTACCAGCACCAAAAGGGGATGTGAACGCTCCGTTCCAAGCCATGGTTTTTGATTCGGTATTCAATTCATTCAGAGGAATCATTGCTTACTTCCGTGTGTTGAATGGTCAAATTCATAAGGGCGAAGCGGTAAAGTTCATCAATACAGGCAAAGAGTACCACGCTGATGAAATTGGTGTGTTAGGACTTGACCTCATTCCGAAGAAAACACTGTCAGCCGGAGATGTTGGATACATTATCTCTGGAATTAAGAACGCCAAAGAAGTAAAAGTTGGAGATACACTCACGGTGAAAAGCAGACCTTGTACTACGGCGGTAAAAGGTTTTGAGGACGTAAAGCCAATGTTTTTCGCTGGAATTTATCCGGTAGACACCGAAGATTACGAAGAGCTTCGTTACTCCATGGAGAAACTTCAGTTGAACGATGCTGCACTCGTTTTCGAACCAGAATCTTCAGCAGCACTTGGATTTGGGTTCCGTTGCGGTTTCTTGGGAATGCTCCACATGGAGATTGTGCAGGAAAGATTGGAACGTGAATTTGACATGACGGTCATCACTACGGTGCCTAACGTGTCTTACTTCGCCACAGACAAGAAAGGAGAGGAACTGATTATCAATAACCCGAGTGATATGCCTGACCCGTCCAAATTGGACTTTGTGAAGGAGCCATTTATCACGGCGCAAATCATTTCGAAAAGTGAATACGTTGGGGCAATTATGACCCTTTGCATTGAAAAACGAGGGTTGTTAAAGAACCAAGTCTACCTCACAGCAGATAGAGTAGAGTTGACGTTTGACATGCCACTAGGAGAAATTGTATTTGATTTTTACGACAAGTTGAAGTCTGTTTCTAGGGGGTATGCAAGCTTCGATTATTTCGCTGCAGATTACCGCGAATCATCGCTTGTTAAGCTAGACATTCTGCTCAATGGAGACCAAGTTGACGCCCTTTCAGCACTTATTCACCGCGATCACGCTTTCGAACTAGGAAAGAAGATTTGTTTGAAGTTGAAAGAGTTGATTCCACGACAGCAATTCATGATTGCCTTGCAGGCAGCTATTGGGGCGAAAATCGTGGCGCGTGAAACCATCAAGCCTGTCCGAAAGGATGTAACGGCGAAGTGTTACGGTGGAGATATTACGCGTAAAAGAAAGCTTCTTGAAAAGCAAAAGAAAGGAAAGAAGAGAATGCGTCAGGTAGGAAATGTAGAAGTTCCTCAGGAGGCCTTTTTAGCTGTATTGAAGCTGGATTAAATCAGGCTGTTTTCTTAGCAATTTCATTCTTGTTGGCCAACTGGCCACATGCTGCGTCAATGTCTTTTCCGCGTGAACGGCGCACATTCACTACGAGGTTGCAGCCTTCTAAAAAATCCCTGAACGCATCTACTTTGGCAATGGACGCTTGCTGGAATTCCCCGTCGTCAATGGGGTTGTATTCAATGATATTGATTTTACACGGAACGCTTTTACAGAAACGTGCAAGTTCTTTAGCATCCTCTATTCCGTCATTGAAATCTTTGAAGATGATGTACTCAAAGGTCACCCTAGACTTCGTCTTCTCATGAAAATAGCGCAACGCCTCAGCTAGCGAAGCAAGGTTGTTGGAATCATTAATATCCATGATCTTACTGCGCTTTTCGTCATTGGCAGCATGAAGCGAAAGCGCTAAGTTGAATTTCACATCGTCGTCTCCCAGTTTCTTGATCAACTTGGCAATGCCGGCCGTACTTACCGTAATGCGCTTTGGAGACATTCCCAAACCGGGGGTAGAAGTAATTTTTTCAATGGACGAGAGCATGTTTTTGTAGTTCAACAAGGGCTCTCCCATTCCCATATACACAATGTTAGACAGTGGAATGTCATAACGCTCTTTAGATAGCTTGGCCAAGTAGGCAACCTGGTCGTAAATCTCTCCAGCCTGGAGGTTTTTCATCAATTTGAGCTTTCCTGTAGCGCAAAACTTGCATGCTAAACTGCAGCCTACCTGAGATGAAATGCAAGCTGTCATACGTGATTTGGTTGGAATAAGTACCCCTTCAACCACGCGAGATTTTTCAATTTCGAAAGCACACTTAATGGTTTTGTCAGAGCTCACCTGTTGCTCAGAACATTCTGCAGCATTGAGTGAAAACCACGCTTCTAAGTTTTCTCTGAGCCCCTTGCTCAAACTGGTCATTTGACTAAAGTCAGTGACACCGTGTGTCCACAACCACTCGTATACCTGCTTGGCACGAAACGGCTTTTCCCCTTTCTCTACCAAAGCGGCTTTGAGCTCTTCAAATGAAAGGTCGCGGATGTCAGTCTTTTTAACCATGGTGCAAATATACAGCGAAGGAAGGTGGTAAATGCATTCAAATAGTAGGGACAAAAAAAATCCCTCCAAAATGATGAAGGGATTTTACCGAAAAATGAGAAGGCCAGAGATCATGTCTGTTGTTTGAAAACGAATTTGTAACGAATCGCTTGACCATCATTGTCGCCTGTATTGTCCAAGCGAATTTTCTTTAGCTTCTTCACCACGTAGTCCATCAATTCAGTGTTGCTAGACTCAATGCTCAAGATCTTTACTTTGCCAGAATTGTCGATTTTGAAGCTTACTTCAACAGTTCCTTGCATTTCTTGTCCAGCTGCGGCGCTTGGAAAGATCATTACACGGTCAACTGCTTTGCGAACGTAACGTTCAAAAGTAGTTTCTGACTTGTCTGTTGTGGGCTCAACACCGGTGTTAGCAGCGGAACCTTGAAGAACCATAACGGCGCTTAATAGGAAGGTAAGAACGAATGTTTTCATGATTGTGTGTTTGGAAGTAAGACGCGCAACTTTCAATGAAGTTACAGGCACCCCTACCCAAAACAGGTCCAAATCCGTAAGCGGTAATTATCTGATGTTCAATGGTTCGTGGACCATAATTGTTGGAGATGCCGTTTTATTTGGTCTCTCCTTCGCACCGCTGTTTTCACTTCACTGCCGTCAATCATGACACAAAAATGCTGCTGAAAATTACATGTTTGAACCTTCCGAACATTCACCAAGTAGCTGTTGTGTACCCGACAAAAATCGGTGTCGTCTAACAATTGCTCCAGTGCTTTTAGGTTTTTGGAAACCACCAATCGTTCTCCTTTCGAAGTATACACCGTAGAATAACTCCCCGCGGCCTGGATATATAGAATGTCTTTGTGCGCAATGTAATGGAGCTGTCCTTTGGTAAACAACTCAATTTTCTTGTAATAACTCTTAGAACGAAGTTCAGCCTCTGTTACCATTTTGTCTGAAAGCTTGTTTAAGCAAGAGTTTAAATCTGAAGGGTCCAAGGGTTTGAGTAGGTAGTCAAAGGCATCACGTTTAATAGCATCTAATGCATAATGAGAAAACGTCGAATAGAAAATGGTGCGAAAGGAGGGTTTCTTAAACTTGTCAAGGAGATCTATTCCAGATCCGCCCGGCATGTGCATATCTAGGAAAACGACATCTGGGTTCAGTTTATCGATGAGCTGATAAGCTTCCGCCCCATTTGCGGCCTCACCAACGACATTGATGTTGGGATGATTGGTAGAAATTTGATGGTAAAGGAGTTCTCTGGCCGTAGGGTCATCATCAACGATGACCGTATCAATCTGCATTTTCATACGAAGTAGTATTAATGTAAGTAGTTCGAAGCCTGGCAGAATCAGAGAATGTAGACCTCAGGAACAAAAGTGCTTATTCTCTTTGAATCGTTTTAAGAAACTTTTCAAATGGTATACCTATTAATAGATTCGGCGGGAAAAAGAAAATATTCGGTTTCGTGTAACAAATTGAAACAGCAGTGCGTCACACAGTTGAACACACCAATAAGAGATGATATGAAAAAGTTAATGATATTATGCGCTTGCCTCGTACTAGGAGTAGTGGCATTCGCTCAAGAGGAAACCACTCCTGACGCTAACGAAGCTAAATCAGATACTACTCGTGTTCGTCTTGGAGACTTAGATGTTACCATTGTAGATAATGACGAAGGCGAAGAGGGCGAAGAAGGCGAAGACGAAGGGTACAGCGACTCTGAATTAAAAAGCGAATTGACACACTGGGGAGGAATTGACCTAGGAGTTAATATGCTCTTGAACAAAGACGGAGGCACAGACCTAGGTGCAGATGCTGACTGGTTAGACATTGATGAGGCCCGTTCCCTGTCTTGGAGCTTTAACATTTACGAGCAGAAAATTAGAATCGTTAAAGACTACGTAGGGTTGATCACCGGAGTTGGAATCACGTACAATAGTTATGGACTTAAGAACAATGTTTCAGTGCTGTCGAACAGTGATAGCACCTACGCGGTGACTGTTCCTGACAGTTTGTACACTTTTGACAAGAACAAAATTAGAACCACTTACGTGAAGGTTCCCCTCATGCTAGAATTCAATACAAGCAGTGATCCAGACCGTACATTCCACCTTGCCGCAGGAGTTGTTGGCGGTGTGAGAATTGGTTCTATCACAAAGCAAGAATTTAAGGTAGACGACGCAAAACACAAGAACCGTGTTAAAGACGACTTTAACTTTAGTCCACTGACATTGGATGCGGCAGTAAGAGTTGGATATAAAAACTTAACCCTCTTCGCAAATTACGGATTGACGCCGTTGTTTGAAGATGAGAAAGGGCCGGAAGTTTATCCGCTAACGGTAGGAGTTCAAATTCTACCGTGGTAACGAAGCTTGAATAAGCACAAATACAGTATCAGGTGGTCACCCCTGGAAGAATGGCTTCTTTCAGGGGTGATTTTTTTTAGTTCGCGCACTCCATTCCGTATTCAGCCATCAGTAACAGCAGATCAGAGGTATTCACAAACCCGTCTTCATTGATCTCAGCAGCACATCCAAGAATATTGAGGAAAATGCAACTTCCATCGTCCATTGTGGCATCCGGGTTGTAATTGGACGCGCTAAGTTCCATACACCCAAAACAGGAGTCGAAATCGCAGCTGGCATCATCATCTGTTGCATGTTCGTCATAATTGCAAGCATCAGGTGAAGTACAACCGGGCACTTCGAAGGCATCACAAATTCCGTCCAAGGTATCTTGAATGCGAATGTCTTGCGCAGGGGCATTCCCGGTATTTTGAAAACGAATAAGGAATTCTTGTTCGGTTTCTTGGAGTAACAAGTGATCATCTGTATACCCAATTGGAAAGGCTTGTTTGTCGTTGGGGTCATACGCACAGGCAATTTCCATTTCCAGTGTTTGTTCGCCGTAGGCCACTTCTTGTCCTTGATAAAACCCGGTTACACGTGCATAGCTCGCAATGTACTCTCCAATAAAGTCAACCGTTGGCGTAAGGAGGTCAACATCGTAAAAGAACATTTGCCCGGGTAGGAGGTTTTCAAAACTCATGTAAACGGTGTTGCCATTCACCGAGTCAATGGGTGTTACTTCAGCATGTCCTTGAAACAACGGATCATACTCCAGCTCAACAATACCATCTATGGCTACGTTCCCCATGTTTCGGTAGCAGATAATGTGGTTAGACCAGTCGTTGCAAAGGAATCCATTGCCGTTCGGATAAATGTCTACAAAGACATCAAATTCTGGGAATTCTTTGGCGACACCAAACTCAAGAGTTAGGTCGGTATCGGAAAGAGGGTCGAGGGTGATAGGGTTCGAGGTGCTGGAAAATGGGAATATTGGAGTAAGCTCAACGGAGAAAGTGAGGCTTTGTGATCCGGAATGGTCAAACGAGAACTCACCATAGTCGTTGGTGAAAAGAGTGACGCCAAGGGGCTCAATCATGATTTCTTGAGATGCCAACACGAACGAAGTCATCGTTATCAAAACTTCCGTCACCATCGTTTTCGAACCAGACAATGTTATCATCTGATAAAGAAGAGGCAATAACATCTGGATGACCATCTCCATTTAAATCAGCGGTACGCACTGAGATGGCGTTTGAAATAGACGAACTTATCACAATTTGGTCTGAGAAATTTCCGTCACCATCATTTTCGTATCAGGCAATTTTATCGTCATCTTGAGAAGAGGAAAGTACATCGATGTCCCCATCACCATCTAGATCATCTGCAAATACTTCCCAAGGAGCTTCAACATTCGAAGTGATTAGGATTTCGGATGAGAAGTTTCCATCTCCATCATTTTCGTACCAATCAATTCGGTCATCTAGAAGTGATGCCCTCAGAAGATCAACGTCTCCATCTCCATCGAAATCGGCAGGAACGATTGACTCTGCCAAAGCTGCGAAAGTTGAAATTTCTACAGGGGTAAAGGAACCATCCCCATTGTTCTCGAACCAATAGAGGAACCCTTCACCGGCATAATAGGTAACAAGGTCGATGAGTCCGTCGCCATTAAAATCAGCGCAACTTACTGTGCGTGGTGATTGAAAGGAGTCGTCAGCGATGTTCTCGGGACCAAATTATTGAGCAGAAACTGAAAAGGCCAAAAGAGCCAGAAAGAGAGAAAAGAGCGTTTTCATCGTAGTTGGTTGAAGGAGAGGTGATTAAAGATAGGGTTTCTTTACCACACATTTCTCAAACCTCCTGAATAGCATCCTCCTCTATCAATTCCTCACCTCTATACTTCAACAATAACTGAACTACCGCCAACACATCTTTCTTGCAGTAAATTTCAATACGATCGAGGTCGCCCTCTTCATAATAAACACGAGCTACATCGCTGCCGTCAATGTCATCTTTGGGCGTGGGGATGCCGAAGAGCTTGGTGAGCACCTTAATGGAAGTGTAATTCTTGTAGTCTCCAAACTTCCACATCTCCATGGTGTCCAAGTGGTTCACTTCCCATGGCTTTTTGCCCGAGGTGTCCAATAGAAATGGAAGGGAAATACCGTTCACAAGCATTCTCCGAGCAATGAATGGGAAATCGAACTCCTTGCCGTTGTGAGCGCAAAGCTGGTAAGACGGACCGTGAAAATGATTGTTCAACAAGTTGGCGAACTCATGCAAGAGCTGCTTTTCATCGTGTCCGTAAAAAGAAGTAGTGCGGTACCTGCGTTCTCCCTTAGACTGACGCAAATAACCCACCGTGATGCACACAATCTTTCCGAATTCGGCATACACACCTGCGCGCTCGTAGGAGTCTGCTAGTTCAATGTCGTCTTTCTCTCGGAAGTAACGCGACTTCGCCTCCCACAGGCCTTTCCAGTCGTCATCAAGATCGTCAAACTGCTTTTCTCCGGGCACGGTTTCGATATCCAAAAAGAGGATATTCTCAAGGTCTAAATACTTTAACATAGCGTTTATTCTTTCACCACCCCTTGCTTGTCAATGAAAGGGATAGATATAAAGTTAGCTTCTGAAACGGAACCTGGCTCAAAAACATACTTTTTATCATAGAGAACTTTGTCAACGTAGTAACTGATCCAATATTGGTTGTTCAATTCAAGCGCTTCGCCCAAAAGTGGCTCAATAACAGTGGTCGTTAATGGGTCAATTCGTTCAATAAAACGACGTAATTCTGACGTCTTGGACTCTTCACCGTCTTTTATGCCATACCCGTTGGATCGAATGAGCACATTTTCCAAGGTATCTTCCTTCAAATTGATGAGGTAGGCAGTCCATTGCTTTTCTCCCTCTTCGTTCACTTCTTCAGTAATGGCTACTGAAACGCCGTCTACTTCTGGCTGATCGATGTCTTTGATCATCTTACTTCGCTGCTAATTTTTGGGCCATTTCAACCCATTTTACTAAATCCAAGCTCATTTCATCCTGACGTGCATCGTCGCGTTCATGCCCTAAGCGAACAATTACTAACTCCTCGTCGGGCACCACAACAATATACTGGCCCCTCATACCACGTGCAGAAAAATGCCAAGGCTCTACAGACCTTGGGGCCAACCACCACTGCGCTCCGTAATGGTAAACCATGTTCCCTTCCTTGTCTTGTACAGATGCTGGAGCAATGCTGAGGTCGTACCACGTTCGGCTCAAGAGCTGGGTGTTGTTCCATTTTCCTTTGTGAAGCATGAGCTTTCCAATTTTTGCAAAATCCCGCGCTGTGGCGAAGAAGGCAGAAAAAGAAATCTCGCGCCCATTTTCACAGTCAAGCGCCCAATAGGCATCGTTTTCTGCACCTATTCGTTTCCAGAAATAAATACTAAACCATTCGGCCAAGGGCTTCTTGGTTTTCCTTGCCAAAAGCTCAGAAAGAATCAGCGTATTTCCGCCCTGATATTCCCATTGTGAACCCGGATAACCAGTAACTCTGTAAGGCTCGGTTTCTTCCCACACATTGTCTCCAAAGTACGTGCGCGCTTGGTAGCCAAATGGATTGGCATAGCTCTCACCAAAATTGATGTTCGAACGCATTTGCAACAACTGTTGAATCGTAAGGCGCGCATTCTGGCCTCCTGAAAAACGCGGTAGAATCTCACTAACGGGGTCCGCAGGTTTGAACCAGTTTCTATCTGCTGCAGCTCCTATAGCCATGGAAGTGAAACTTTTCGCCATGGAAAACGAATTCGACAGCGTTGTTTTTCCACCACCTTCGCCATAATACTCATAGAGAATAGAATCTTTGTGGATGACCAAAAAAGCAGTTGTTTCCAACGACTGCATGTAGTCCAAATCTGCGTCGTCAAGCTCAACGCCTAATCTCGAAGACATTGGCCAAGCTTGGGGCTCACCCATTTCCACTTTGCGGACATCATGGTACTCGAAGTCATCAATGTCAGGCTTTGATTTTCCCCTGAGGTACGTAGATGGAAGTCCTTCAAGAATGTGTTCATTCCCTGTCAATAGAAGCAAGGCAATGGACCCCAACACAAGGATCAATACTATAGATAAAAGCTGTTTTAATTTTTTCATGACGCACCCTTCATCACGAAGGTACTATTTGATAACCTTTTCATTCGCTTTTCAGTACAAGAAATCATGCGCATACTGCCTTTTACTTTTTTTCTTTTGTCCTTAACAAGTTCGTTCCAATTGTGGTCTCAATCTATTGATGAGCTTAAATTGGCTTACGCCGAAGAGCGTTTCGAATGGGTTGTTGAGCAAACAAGTGAAGCAACCACTGCTGAGGAATTCTTACTTCATGCAGATGCACATCATAAATTAGGACAGTTTGAACAGGCCATGGAGGCCTACCAGTTGGCGGAACAAAAGGGTATGAACTCCTTCGATTTCTTCATGAACAGAGGAATTTGCGCATTTTCGCTCGGACAGTTTGAGCAAATGAGAAATGACTTACTGGAAGCAAAGTCCATTCGAGAAGATGCGCGTATTCCGTATTATTTTGGGGCCATGGCGTACTTGGAAGAGCAACATAAACAAGCTGCCAATTACCTAAAAGACGCCATCGACTTGGACCCTACCTACATGGAAGCCCACTACTTACTTGGCGCTGTTTATTTGGAACAAAACAAGAACTTGAGTGCTGAATTGGCCTTCATAAAATGCATTGAACTTCGTCCGGATTTTCATCAGTCGAAAATCAACTTGGCACTGGCTTACATAGAGCAGTTCAAGTTCCAAGAAGCGTTGGAAGTTCTGGAGAGGATTATTGAAAGCGCCGAAAAGACCGCGTTAGCAGACGCCTATTACCAACAAGGGGTTTGCCGCTATCAAATGCATGATTCAGTTGGTGCCTGTGAATCTTGGACCCAGGCCGCAGCACTCGGGGATGAAGACGCAACAAAGCACGTGGCTACGATTTGTGAAGGGAAGCAACGAAAACTTCGTCGCCGTAAAACGGTTCACATGGAATTCTAAGACGCTACAATATCAGCGTCAAATAAGTTGGAGAGGTGCATTTTGAGCTTCTCTTTCACTTCCGACTCATCTACCTTTTCGCCCAATTCAAAAGCCATACTGGTAACCGCTTTGTCATCTATTCCACACGGAATAATCTTGTCGAAATAGCCAAGTTCTGTATTTACGTTCAGGGCGAAACCGTGCATGGTTACCCATCTGCTGCACTTAACGCCCAACGCAGCAATTTTACGCGGGTTATCAGTTCCTTTTCCAATCCAAACTCCTGTGAGTCCGTCAATGCGGTCTCCTTCAATCTTGTACTCAGATAGCATGAGAATAATCGCCTCTTCCAAGTAGCGTAGGTATTTGTGGATGTCTGTAAAGAATTGATCTAAATCGAAAATGGGGTAACCAACCACTTGACCCGGTCCATGATAGGTGATGTCGCCGCCTCGGTTGATTTTGTAATAGGAAATGTCTTGTTCTTTGAGCTGGTCTTGCGAAAGCAACAAGTTCGTTTCTTCTCCACTTTTGCCCAAAGTGAAAACAGGCGGATGCTCAACAAATAGTAAGTGGTTTTTGGGTTGAGGTAAGTCTTCCCCTTTGCGAATAGCAATCTTCCGATTCACCGATTCAGCAAACAGCTCTTCCTGGTAGTCCCAGCAAGCTTTGTAATCGAAGTGACCGAGGTCTTGAAAGTGAATTTTCCGCACTAGAATTTGCTCAATTCGTTCTTTAAATAATCGATTGATGTGATGATGACAGGGTCTACATCATTGACCTCAGCCAGACGAAGCGAGAGCCAGTCTCCAAGGTTAATGAGTTGAAAAGCACACTCTTCTTTGGTTGATCCTTGTGCGTTCACTTCTATGATTTCAGCTCCTTTTGAGGCGTAAATCTCTTTGGTGATATCCATGCGCTTCGCACTTCTTGGGTTGTCATCTGAAGTACGCAACATCACAGCAACGTAGTCTGCGTTACCACTCTCCCAGCCAACCAACTCGTTGTGGTTCATTTCAGGATAAACATGGTGCCAACACAGCAATTTTGAATTCTCATTCAATTGTTGTCTCCATCGAATGGCAACACCTTCGTTGTTCAGTTCTGAGTACAGAATGATGCGCTTTCCATTCAACTGAGAAGTCATGCTTTCTGCTTCCTTCAGGATGTCCTCTTTGTTGGAACGAAGAAAAGTTCCCATGTGCTCGAATCGGGCGAAGAAGCCTTTCGGCGCAATTCCGTACGCCTCTAACATGCGCGCCAGAGAAATGGAAGAGTATCCGAATTGTGAACGCGGAGGGTTCCCTCCGGGAATGCGAATGATGTCCAGTTCATTGGATGTGGCCAAGTCTGTTACTTCGCCCCCAGAACTGATGCAGGCAATCATAGCACCTTTGTCAAGCGCTTGCTTCATAGCACTGACCGTTTCTTCTGTATTTCCTGAATAACTGGAAATGATCACCAAAGTAGTAGCGCTAACGAATGCTGGAAGAGCGTAGTCATTGTTCACGAACACAGGAACACGAGCGGACCCTTGAATCAGTTGTGACATGATTTTACCTCCAATACCAGAACCTCCTAGTCCAGAGATAACCACATTGTGAATGGGGTTTGAAGTACCCTTGATGGTAGTTGAATGAGCATTTTTCCAAGCTGCATCCAGTTGTTCAGGAAAGGCGTTGATCAGTTCGCGCATGACATCAATTTTGCGCAAAGGTACAGCAGAAGAAGTTAATTCCTTAACGGATGATATTTACATGACCCATGATGGTCTGATAGTCGGCACTTTCAGTAGAAGTAACCTCCAATTGCCACGTATACACACCATCTGGAACGTAGTGGCCTTGGCCTTGATGATTTCCTACCCATCCTTCACCTGGGTTGGTGCTTTCGAATACGGTTTCGCCCCATCTATTGAAAATACGGAAGTGGTAATGATCGAGCAGTGCACCGCTCACCACAGGGACAAAGATTTCATTCAACCCATCACCATCTGGGGTGAATGTGTTAGGAATGAAGACACTTAAATCAGGCGTCACCTCCAATGAAATCAAAAGCGTGTCAGTACAACCAAATTCATTTGTAACTACCAATTGAACGTCGTAAACGCCATCTCCAGGGAATTCATGTTCGAAATCAGGAGTTGTGTATAACCCGCCATCAGAAGTGGTATACTCCCAGTTATCAGCGCCAATTGAAGCGTCTGTAGCATAGATGTAAGGTATGCTCGTTGTTGGTTCGTTTGGCGCATAATTGAAATCTGCCACCGGCGAAGGGTTCACCTCCACAAGGTTCGGAATTCCGTAAGTGCCTGTGCAGCCTTCTTGACTAGTTACTGTGAGTGCAATATCAAAATAGCCTGGCTCGATGGCGTCGTAAGAAGGATTTTGCTCTTGGGAGAACAACTCGCCGTTTGCCGTCCATGACCACGTCACAATGTCTCCATTGTTAATGAATGAAAGGTCTTCGAACTCAATAAGTCCGCCAGAACAAGTGGTCGTAATTGCTGCACCAAAGGAAGCAATTGGATTGTCCAATACAGTGATATCTTGCGCTGAAGAAACAGAACAACCATCTGCACTGACTGCCGTCAAAGTAATGGTATAATCTCCAGGAGAGATGTAATCAAAGTCGAAGTCTGTGCTGGTCAGAACGCTACCATCTCCCGTTTGCCATTCGTATGAATCAATGGTTGAAGCGGGGATGGTGCTTTCATTCGGTATGAAAAGCGATTCAGTATGGCAGATATCTTCGGCACTGAAAACCACTTCTGGAATTGGGAACACTTCAATGTTTTGAGACAACACCCCTTCGCACCCCTCTGTTGTAGTAACTACAAGTTCTACGGTGTAATCGCCATAAACAGAAGTGTCAAATGAATTCGGGTTTTGGTCTTCCGAAAGCAACGTTCCGTTCACGCTCCATTCCCACGATGCGATTACCTCGCCATCGGTCGTAGAAGCATCATTTAGTTCGAATGGCTCGCCTTCGCAAACGTCCTCTACAAGGAAGTCAGCAATCGGAGTGGTAAATGCCGTCACCTGTGTTGCAATAACTTCTGCACAACCAGCGTCAGAAGTTACCGTTAATTCCAAGTCGAAGGTACCAGGTCCATCGGGTTGAATGGTTGCGTTTGGAGAATCATTGATGAACTGATCACCATCAAACACCCAATCCCAATCGGTAATAGTGCCTTGGTCAATGGTAGAAGTGCTTGTAAGATCTACGGCTTCTTCCCAACAGAAATCCTCTGACTCAAATGAAACTTGTGGTTGCGGATTTACCGTAATACTTCCATTGTCTTCTTCCACACATCCATTGGCATCGGTATATACATAGGTAATGTCGTATTCACCAAAGCCCACAGACGGACTAAATTCACTCACTACCTCATCGTTCATGATATAATCTCCACCAAGAGGGCTTCCTCCTGCTAGAATAGCCAGGTCAGCAGCTTCGCACAACGGATCAAATGCAGTAAGAGCCACTTCGGGAAGTGGATTGATGTAGACCTCAGCAGCGTCTGAATTCACACAGCCTTCATCGTCTACAAAGGTGTAAACAACGGTATAACTTGTTTCATCAGTCATGCTTGGGTCGAATGAAGTAGCAACAGCCCCTTCCACGGTATACTCACCAGTAGGGCCAATAGGGAGCCCCCCATCAAGAACAACAGGGTCTGTCTCAAAACAAACCTCGGCAGGAACTGCTAACGTGACATCAGGCAATTGATTTACCACAAATGGAATGGTCTGTTCGAAAGAGCAATCCTCGTAATTTCCTGTGACAACAATATCTGTGCTGGTTGGCGCCTGCAACCAATAAGTTTCATCAACAATTGGGGTGAAAAATTCTGGGTGACTAAGCTCATAGCTCGTTGCTCCAGTGAAAGACACTTGCGTGCTGTCTCCAAAGCAAATGGCAGTAACAGGAGTGATGTCGAAGGTGAACTCTTCCACCACAATTGGCACTTCGCACTCAATAAAGAATGGGCAGCCATTTTGATCTTCCATGATCAGTGAAGGGCAATATTCGCCCGGCTCGGCATAGGTATGCGAGGTCGTCGTGTTATTATCTGGGTCACCAAACCCATCGCCAAACTCCCAGAAATAAGTGAAGGTATCATCGTCTGTATTAAACGCTTCGAATGTGGTTTGGAAAGGAGCGCAAGAGATGTCGTCTAGTCCAATTTCGAACGGACCAATGATATTGCTAAAGTTGAAAATATCTGCAACCATAGTGGTGTCGTAACAACCAAGATCATTGCAAATCACCAGTTCAACGTCGTACACACCAATAGGGTAGGTGTGGAAAGTTGAAATACCAGATCCAAATTGGTCATCTCCAAAGCTCCACTGGGAACAAGAAATAGTTCCCTGAGAAGTGTTTTCAAATTGAACCCCAAAAAGGCAGTTGTTAATCTGACTGTCAAATGTAAACTCAGCCATTGGACTGTTAATGTTTACAAGGTCATTTTGGCAACTAGTTTGTTGACACCCTTGTGCATTTTCGGCAGTCAGGCAAACACTGTATTGACCGTTTTCGTTGTAAAAGTGAAAGGCGTCTTCATCTGTACTCACGTTCTCAGCCCCTGATGCAGGATCGCCGAAATCCCAAGAATAGGTAAGATTGTCGCCAATTGAAAGGTTTTCTACTGTTAGGCTATCACCGGTACACAACGGGTTGAGAATCATGTTGAAATCGGGAATAGGCGGGGGTAGAAGGTCTAGAATGTGGGTTGCTTCAGACTGACAACCAAAAATGTCTTCAGCCGTGAAAGTCGCTGAGAATGCGGTATCCCAAGAAGGAGGAAGAAACTCGTGAATAGGATTCAATTCGTTCGAAGTCGTTCCGTCTGAGAACTCCCATGTGTAGGTGTCTAGGAAATTGCCAAGTGGTTGAAAGTCAATAATTACGGCGTCGCACCCTTCCACAACCACCGGGTCGAAATCGGCAAAAGTTAAATCGTTCCAGATGTAGACAGCATCCTCATAAACCGTAGTTTGAGAGCATCCAGAAACATCTGTCCCGTTCAGTGTGATGTCATAATAGCCTTGGTTCTCGTAAGCAATGTCTGGGAAGAAGTTGGCTGCTAGTGAGAAAGTAGCATACGCTTGCGTTCCGTCTGGAAACGTAGTGGTGGCTTCCCATATGTTTTCGTCGTTCAAGACGCAATAGAGCGTTGCTCCATTTCCAAAATCAATGTTCCACTCCACGTAGTCTGCCGCGTCAGCTGTTGTGAAATTGGGCTCAAGAGGTGCGCAACCTTGCCATGGGTTCACAACCAAGTCAATGGGCTCCGTTTCTGTGACAACGGTGAATGTTCTATCGTCTGGACAGCCGGTTTCATCGTTGTATGCAATGAGTGTTACTACGTACGTGCCCGGCCCTGGATAAACGTGTGTTGGATTGAGATCGTTGTACACCAGTGGAGACCCATCACCAAAATCCCAAACAAGCGAGTCAGCGACAATCGATTCATCAGTAAAGGTTACCAAGTTCAAATCAGCGCAATCTTGTTCGAATGAATACATGGCCACCGGTCCAGAGATGTACATGTAATCCTCTAGGAGCAGCAATGCGTTGCATGCCTGGTTATACACACTTAATGTCACATCAAAATAGCCGGTGTCTTGGTAATCATGAATGATGCAGGAATCTGGAAAGCTCAACGTTTGCCAGCCGGTATTGTCTCCGAAGTTCCAACTGTATGAGGTGTTCTCCACCATGGAGGTGCAAAATTCCACTGGTTCGCCAGCACAACCAATGGTGTTGTCAGCCATGAAATCAGAAACTACGTTTGGTTGAACCAAAATGGTTTGACTGGCATCAATGACGGAAGTACATCCGTTTTGTGTCGTAAGGGCCACTTGGATGGTATACTCCCCTGGCTCGGTATACGCATATAGTGGGTTTTCGCCAGTAGCGTCAATCACTCCATCACCGTCAAAATCCCATTCGATGTCTATAATCGCTTCAACACTTTCAATCTGTACATTCGAAATCAGAACGGGCTCGTCGGTACAAATCACATCCGGATTGATAAAGCTGATCACTGGAGGGGCTATTTCAATAGCGTCTGACACACTTAGTGTGTCGCTACAACCATTGTTTGTATTCACAATCAGGTCTACAGAATACAACCCGAAATCTGTGAAGGTGTAGGTCAAGTCTGTGTTCGTTCCGGCGCTAACACCGTCAATGAACCATTCATAATCCGTAATTCCTTGGCCGTTGCTCAGGTTATCAAAGTTAACCTCGAACGGCACCTGACACGAAGCGTTGTCATCAGCTAAAAAGTCAACCATGAGTGGAGCAAGCACCTCAATGTTCAATGAGCCGTCTGTTTGTCCTTCGCAGTTGTTAGAGTAGAACGCCGTCAGTACAGGATTGTAATTGCCTTCTGTTGTATAGGCATAACTAACAGAGGGGCCTGTTGCGTCTTCTATGCCATCTCCATCAAAATCCCAAGACCATGAAGTAGGTGCTGGTGTACTGGTGTCTTCGAAAATGATGCTGCCACCTGCACACAAAACTGTTTCAGAAGCCGTGAAAGAGGGAATAGGTGCAGAAATAATTTCAATGGTTTCACATTGCTCAGTGACACACCCGATGTTGTTTTCAACCGTTAGGCAGACATTGTAGCTGTCTAAATTGTTGAAGGTGTGGGAAACGTCAGATGGACCATTCGTTGATTGAGTCAACCCATCGTCGAAATCCCAACTGCAAGTAATTCCATCTCCTGAGGAGTTGTTCGTGAAGTCGATGATTGCTGGCGGGTTGCAGTCGTTGAACGTAGACGGCACAAATTCGGCAATAGGAAACGCATCACTCACTTCAATCAAGTCAGGAATAGAAACGGCACTAAAACAGCCAAATTCATCTTCTATGGAGAGGATTGGCGTGTACGTTCCCGCGTTTTGGTAACAGTAGCTAGGGTTCTGGTTTGAATCGATGATTCCGTTTCCAAAATCCCATGACCACTCAATGATTTCACCTCCGTCGGTAGTTGTTTCATCAGAGAAGTTCACACAAAGCGGATAGCATCCTGCCGTAACATCAGCAGATAAATTGGCTACCGGAGGAGCATGAACTGTGATGAAGTCCTCAATGGTCTGCGTTTCGCCACCGTCAATGGTGAGGGTCACATCATAGGTGCCGGGCATTGAGAAAATGTCAATATACTGCGAGGAACCAGAGGTAACAACACTAGCATCAGGGTAGGTGATGACCCACTCAAATGTAGTAACCGTAGCAGGGTCAGGCGTATCTAGGGTGAGAATTACCGGCATAGGCGCGCACCCTTCAGTCTCGCTCGTGGAGAACGAAATTTGGGCCACTAGTCCGGTACTGACTAGTAGGAAAACCAATATGAATATGGCTCTTACCAATGTATAGTCCGTTTAGATCGGTTTAGCATGTTATTAACAAAGTTAACACCCTGTTGTTAAAATGACGAAGAAAAAGGGGTGATAGTTGCTTGTTCTTCGACATTCAGACAATATTTAGACGCTTTTTCTCGTTATTCGTCACTTAAAAATGCCAAATTCCTACAAAACAATTTCCTGTAACCTCTTGGAATTCAGCTAGAACCTGGAGTGGTAGCGGTATCTAGAGCAGATATAGGGGTATAAAAAAGGGCCGAAGCCCTTTCATTTTTTTGATTATTTCTTCGTCAACGGATGATTACATCAATCACGATGGGTAGAAAATCATCTGGAGAAGTAATTTGCAAGTGATAAATACCAGGAGCGAGCTGATCATTCGCAATTCTCCAGGTGGTAGAATTCATGTTCTCCAAGTTTTCTACGAGCTTGCCTTGCGCATTGTAGAGCGCAATATTCCAAGGGCCAGAATGACTCAGTTGAAGTGTAGAAGCGGAAGTAACCGGATTCGGATAAAACGTTGCTTGAATTCCACTCAGATTTGAAACACCCGTTGCCATAACAAAAACGCCATCAGAAAGGCCTGAACAGCCTACTGTATTGGTTATCTCAACACTGTATGTTCCGTCTTCAAGAACCGTGTATTCTACTTCGTTAGCTCCTTCAATAGCAGCGCCATTCAAGAACCACTGCCAAGCTTGTCCGCTCGTAGCTGTCAAGAAAACACCATCTTGCGTGAAGTTGGCATTCGGAACATTCCACACGGTAACAGGCAGTGAAGTTTCTGTTTCACAAAGTGGGTTGGTGGCAACTAAACTGAGTGTGTATTCGGCGTTGTCATTTGGTACGAATTCTAGTAACTGTTCCGTCCCGATGATTTCGCCATCAAACAACCAGTTCCAAGTTTCAATATATGGAGCGGTAGCTTCCGCAGTTATGGTTTCGCCAAGACAGATTTCTTCCGGTGCTATAAAGTTGGCTTCAGCGCCGCACTCATATATGGTATGAAAAACGGTATTTGTGACAATAGCAGGGTTTAGGTCGAAGAAAATATGAGCAGTATTCGTGATTTCTGTGCCTGCTGGTAATTCTTCAAGTGGTTGAATGGAGTAAAATACAGCGCCTATGCTTTCGTCAAATGACGTAGTTGAATCTGGTAGATTAATGTTCTCAAACAAGAAGGTCACTTCTCGCGTATCCCAATCTAAAGTCGTCACCACGTCATGGGTGCTTTCTTCAAATTGGAACGTACTTAGATCTAGATTTACGTCCAATGTATCTCTTAACAGCACATCAGTTGCAGGTGCATTACCTGTATTTTGAAAACGAATTCGGTACCGGATTTCAGTGTCGTTCAAAATGAAATTGGGCTCTGCATAGCCTTCTGGTTCGGCAGCTTTATCATTGGGGTCATAAGCGCAGGTGACAATGTCTTCATCTATGAATTCACCATAAGCCACCACATCTTCTCCTTCGAATGCTGTTGCTGTGTATGTGTTGATGATGGTTTCTCCAATAAAATCTACCGACGGGCCTATTAAACCAATAGTTATGGTGAATGAAGAACCGGGAGCTAGGTCTTCGAAATTCCACGTCAGGGTATTGCCATCTGTCAAATCAGGGGTGTCGCCCCAAGTTTCAAATCCGCCGTAGGCCGGATCATAGGTTAATACCGCATTCCCACTTAACGGTGTGTTACCCATATTTTCAACGCTCATGAACACAAAATCGGTGGCTCCACTGCATGGAACACCTTCAAAAAAGGAAAATGATGTAATGGCAATTTCTTGGATGGCATCTTCGTT
This sequence comes from Flavobacteriales bacterium, assembly GCA_029245065.1. Taxonomy (GTDB): domain Bacteria; phylum Bacteroidota; class Bacteroidia; order Flavobacteriales_D; family Sanyastnellaceae; genus JAQWQB01. The sequence goes on from JAQWQB010000018.1 coordinate 41,050, forward strand.
CGTCAGCCCAAAAGAAATTGGAGGGAAACCTATCCCATTGATTTCAAAGCCTTGTGATTCAGAAGTAGTAAAGGTTGGGAATTGGTCATTTGCTTCAACCGAAAGTGTGTACGAACCATTTTCAAGCTCTAGTAATTCGTAGTACCCATTCTCATCGGTAAAAATGGTTTGGTTGGTTGGTTCTAAAAGGATGGCGTAGTTCGGAAGTCCATAGTCAAACTCAGAATCGAATACACCATTCACATTGGCGTCATAGAACACATATCCGGAGACACCAATAAGGCACGAACCATCATCTTCCGTTGCTTGAGGGTTGTAGTTCGTGGCTAGTGGGTCAGTGCATCCGGAATAAATACACCCAAAATCAAATGTTGCTTCTGGGTCATAATTGTCAGCTTCCTCATCTGTACAACCAAGGTTGCAAGAGACACCTTCACCTACCTCAAATTCAACAGGTATTAAGTCTATGAAAATATCGGCTCCTAGGCATTCAATTTGCAAGGTTTGCAGATCTTGCAAGAGCAGATTGAACCCTTGAATGAAATAAGTTCCTGGAGCAAGGCACATCTCATTGATTCCAAATGACATCCCATCTCCTTCAGCAGCAGAAGCCAAGGTGCCAGATGCCACGAAAGCTCCATCAGAGTCAGTGATTAAATAATAGCCTTCGAGCCATGCAAGTCCGAGGACATCTGTCATGGTTACTACAACCGTCTCATCTGTACATTCATATGAACAGGAACCGTCATCTTCTGTGGCAAGTATAAAGTAGTTGTAGGCGGAAGGGTCCATACATCCAGAGTACATACAAGAACCGTCATCTACGCCAGCTTCAGGGTCAAAGTTTGAAGCAAGTATATCGGTACATCCAAGGTAAAAACATGAACCGTCGTCTACGGTAGCAATTTCATCATAATTTTCCGCTAACGGGTCTGTACATCCAGGACAGTCATTGCTGCATGAGCCATCGTCATAAGTCAATCCTTCTTGGTAATTGCAAAAGGCAGGGTCTGTGCATCCATAGCAGGATTCAAAGTTGCATGTGGAATTGTCCACATCTTCAGGATCCACATCTTCGGCATAATTACACGCCAAAGGATCATTGCAAAAAGTGTTGTCGAAGATGAGTCCAAGCATACTTCCATCAGCATCAGAGCCATCTGATAAGCACTCAGAATTCCACATGTAGTTGATTACCTGCTCATTATCTCCCTCAATAAAAACCTGCAGGTTCAGTTTGAATGTCAGTGTTCCGTCAGTGGTGAATTGACCCAGAAGAATACTGTTTTCTGTACCTATTCCAGTCGCGGCTGCCTCAGGAACGATATAAACTGCCCCGTCTTCTACCAAAAGAGGCACTCCATTTTCAACCGAAAATGAATCGTCAAAAGGAATTCCAATACTGGATAAATAACCAAGTTGTGAGGCACCATCAGCATTGAGGTTATCAACCCCAAGAGTTAACCAAGAATCGGCCTCAATTTCTGGGAATATCCCGAACAAAGAGGGATTAACTTCGGAGCCCAACACAGACCCAATGGAGGCATTATAAAACGAAGTGCTGGTTGAGATTTCCAGTGGACTGCAATCTAGTCCGAACAAGGCAATGATTTCATCTGTAGGATTCAGCATGTTCGCATAAACTCTGTAAGTCGTAGTTCCTTCAGGTTGAATAGAGGCTGGGTCCTGCAGTTCATAAGGAACAACATCTACGGAAACAAGTTACGCGTTCATGGCAAAGGTGACCGCCAGAAACGCGAAGAGCGTGAGAATGTTTTTCATGATAAGGTAATCTAGTAATTCAGTTTTCAGGGCAGAAGTTAATGATTAAGAACGAATTGCCACTTAATGCGAAGAGAGCGTCACGAAGAGAAAAGGGTTCTTAACTGCCGGCTGTTGCAATACACTTCAACTCAATCGCAATTGGCGTCGGCAAGCTATCAATTGCAACAGTGGTTCGGCAAGGCTGGTTGTCTTTGAAGTATTCAGCGTAAATTTTGTTGAAGGTCTTGAAGTCACGTTTCATATCAGTTAGGAAAACAGTCACATCTACTAGGTTTTCCCACGAGCTGCCTGAAGCTTCTAAGACCATTTTCACGTTGTGGAAAACACTGTGAACTTGCGCCTCAAAATCAAATTCCTCAAAATTACCGTTGTGGTCTAATTTAAGGCCAGGAACAGAACTGTCATGGGTATCAGACTTTGCCACTCGTGGGCCCACACCAGAGAGAAACAACAGGTTTCCAACTTTTCGTGCGTGAGGATAAAGCCCTACTGGCTTGGGTGCTTCAGATGCGTTGATGCGTTCGTTGCTCATGATGGTTTTTTTGGTGCTGCAAGATAACAACTGATGCGGAATTGGCACACTGTAAGACAATTCCCATAAGAGGGTGAGGTTCATTGACTACAACTGGTCAGAAAAATTGCTGCTAATCTTGGTTATTCAATCATACGTGCTAGCGTAGTTAAACTTACAGACATGATTCAAGCAATACGTCGTGCTGAGAACTGGTTTAATTCCAGTTTTGGTTGGTTTTTCACCAACGGAATGAAAAAATAATTTCACTAGTTAGTCCATTATAAACGCAAAACCCCTGTTGAATGAGAGATCAACAGGGGTTTTTGTTTTTGGTGAAGACAGGTCCGATTAATTCATCAAGTCTTCAATTTCATCTGCTTCCAACGGAATATGCCCCATAAGGTCGCGGTAACCATCTTGTTGGATCACAATGTCGTTTTCCAATCGAATCCCAAGATTCTCTTCACGAATGTATATTCCCGGCTCAACGGTGAAAACATTGCCTTCTTGAATTGGCTCGTGCCAAGGGCCTACATCATGGACGTCAATGCCAATGAAATGGCTTGTTCCGTGCATGAAGTATTTCTTGTAGGCTGGCCAATCAGGATTTTGTTTCTCAACGTCGTGGCGGTCAATTAACTTCAAATTCAGGAGCTGTTCTGTCATGAGATCACCAACCTGCTTGTGGTACTCATGCAAGCTAACCCCCGGACGAAGCAAATTGCTGGCGTCTTTCATTACTGAAAGCACAGCGTTGTACACGTCTTTTTGACGATCGGTGAATTTGCCGCTAACAGGAATGCATCGTGTCATATCAGCTGCATAGTTCCCATATTCAGCTCCAACATCCATGAGGATAACATCTCCTGCATTACATTGGGCATCATTTTCGATGTAATGCAGTACACAAGCGTTAAATCCGCTTGCGATAATTGGCGTGTAGGCGAATCCACGCGATCCTTGACGCAAAAATTCATGCGCGAATTCCGCTTCAATTTCATATTCCATCACGCCCGGCTTCACAAATTTCAGAACGCGTTCAAAACCGTCTTTGGTAATGTTGCAGGCCTGCTGCATTTGTTCAATTTCTTCGTTGGCCTTCACAGAACGAATGCGGTGCATGATGGGAGCACAACGCTCGTAGTGGTAATGAGGGTAAGTCTTTCGAATGTGTTTAGAAAAGCGAATTTCTTGTGTTTCAACATCAATGTGAGCACGTGTATGCTCGTTGCTGTTGAGGTAAATACAAGAAGCCTCTGCAAGCAATGCATGAAGAATTCGCTCCATTTGAGACTTCCAGTATACGGTACGAACCCCAGAAACGCCAAACGCTTGTTCCTTGTTCAGCTTCGCCCCTTCCCAAATAGCAATTTCTTCATTGGTTTCCTTTAGAAAGAGAATTTCACGGTGCTTTTCCAAATGACTATCGGGAAACATGACCAATACACTTTCTTCTTGATCTACACCTGAAAGGTGAAAGATATCAGACGCTTGCTTGAACGGGAGGTGCCCATCAGCACTGGTTGGCATAATGTCATTGGAGACGAAAATGGCCAAACCGCCTGGCTTCATGTGCTTTGTGAAGTTTTTACGGTTGTTTATGTAGAGGTCGTTCGAAAGCTGTTTGTAACGCATAAATTGAAGTTTGCGCCAAGATACAAAGAAGGAATAGGCTGGGGTGTGGCGAAAAGGCCAAAAATCGTTTTTGATTGTTCCGTACCTTTGCGCTATGGAAAAGAAGAAGGTTATGCTTGGGCTTCAGTTGCCTACCGATCCGCGTTGGGTAGATGTGGTTAAAATGAACATCGACGAAGTATTGACAGACCATGCTTGGTGCGAACAAAAAGCGGCATCCAACGCCATTTCGACCATCGTTCGCTTTTCCGAACACGATGACTTGGTGGAAGAAATGACCCGCATTGCCTTGGAAGAAATGGAGCATTTTGGAATGGTTCACGCCAAAATCCAAGAACGTGGATTAATCTTGGGCCCAGAACGTGCAGACGCTTATGTGCGTGACCTCCTGGCCTTCACCAAAAGAGGAGGAAGCAAAACCAACCAATTGGTAGAGAAAATGCTCTTTTCAGCCATGATCGAGGCGCGCAGTTGTGAACGCTTTCGCCTGTTGAGTGAAGAGCTTCAAGACGAAGACCTTTGTGCCTTTTACCATGAATTGATGATCTCAGAAGCGAATCATTACACCACTTTCATTGGCTTCGCGCGCAAGTATGGCGGCGATATTGACGTAGACGCCCGCTGGCAAGAATTCCTAGAATTTGAAAGCTCGTTGATGAGCAAGTACGGCAAGAAAGAAACCATGCATGGGTAATTCCCACCAGTCTAGCTCATTTTAGGTCCCAAAAAAACGGGCCACCCTCAGGCAGCCCGTTTCAAAATGTGGTGTTCCGACTTGCGTCGTTGAATATTTTACTTTGTTACAAGAACACGCTCCTGGAAACGCTCTGTACCGTTCTCAACAGAGATCGTGTAAAGACCAGCTTCCAATAAGTCAGTGTTCAATGTGTAAACAGCATTGGTGATGTCAGACATACGCTCTTGCATTACCATCTGTCCTGCTAGGTTGAAAACAGAAACAAGTGCATCTCCTTGAACAGTAGCACCAAACTGAAGGTTGATTACTTCGTTCGCCGGGTTAGGGAAAACAAGTACTTCCTTTTCGTGGTTCATTAATTCTGTAATGTCAGTAGCAACATCTCCATCAACAGTTAAAGCGAAAGCATCCATCAAGAAGTTTACAGAAACCCCTGTTGTTTGGTATCCTTCAATAGAAAGAGTGTGAGATCCACCATCTGCCCATGCAGAAACATCAAGAGTAACCTGCGTGTAGGCTGCCCAGTCTGCGAAATCAGCAGCAGAAGCACCCCATACGATGTCACCATCCATACGAATGAAAACAACGTCATCAGCTAGCGCGTCACCCGCTGTTGGGATGAAGAACCAGAATGAAAGTTCTGCGTTGCTACCAGAAGGAACGTCGAATGTTTGAGAAAGAACTCCTGTTTCAGCAGCTGTTGCACCACCGAACCAAGCATACCAGCTTCCTTCGTATGCAGCACAAGGGCCACCGCAAGTTCCACATAGGTCAACAATGCAAAGTGGTGTACCAAAGTTTGTACTCGCTTCTTCCCAAGTACCTCCCAAGGCACCTTCTTCAAAACTAGGGTCAACTAACTGTGCTTGAGCAGCACCAACAAAAAATAGAGATAGAATAAGTAGTGTAAAATGTTTCATAATGTGTTTTTTAAATTTTTCCTTGAAAAACCAAAGGTAACATCATCATGCAACTACAAAACACGGATTTTCTGAAGTTGTTGTAGTCTTACCGGTGGATAGAAATACAACGCCTTCACCAGTAGCTCACCACGCACGCAAGCAACTACCCGTTGCCAACACCTGATCTGACTCTGAATGCAAGGCCAAGTCGCCACAAGAAATGTGTGCCGGGTTGAAGTAGTGACGCGCCAGTGTTTCCAGTGTAGAATTGGCCAATCCGCTATAGGTATTCATCACTACAAACCCCTCTTTTGAAAGCACTTGCGAAGTTGATTTCAATAGGTCATTGAGCTGGTCTTCCAACTTCCATTTTCCCTTTCCTTTTCCTGGTGTATTCCCAAAAGAAGGCGGGTCCATGATGATTCCATCGTAGAAATTTCCTCGCTTGGCTTCACGCTGAACAAAGGTTAACGCATCTTCAACCACCCAGCGAATGTTATTCAAATTGGAACTTTCCATGTTTTCGCGCGTCCAATTGACCACCTGTTTGATGCTATCAACATGGGTCACATTAGCACCTGCGCTGTTGGCAGCAAGAGAAGCTCCACCCGTGTAGGCAAAGAGGTTCAACACTTTCTTCGCCCCACCTTCAGCTCCCGTTTTTCCCTTCACCTGATCGTAAATGAACTGCCAATTAGCAGCCTGCTCAGGGAAAATACCGACATGCTTAAATGAAGTCAACTTCAAGTTGAACCGCAATGTGGACTTTCGCACGTCATAGGCAATGGACCAATTGTTCGGAATCTCTTTGAACTTCTTCCACTTTCCAGAACGGGAGTCGGTCTGTTCAAACCGTCCGTGCGCAAGGCTTTTCCATTCCTTTGCCGACAATGATTTTGGCCAGATGGCGGTGACTTCCGGACGAATTAAAATGACGTTTCCAAAACGCTCTAATTTCTCTCCGTTGCCACTGTCTATCAGTGAATAGCTCTTCCACCCCTGCGGTTGAAAACGGGTCATGTTCGATTCCATGGGGCGAAAGGTAGTATTCTCGAAAGGATTGCCCAACTTGCAGGCCATGGGAAGTAAGAAAAAAGGCAAACCAAATCAGTCTCGTAACCTCCGAAAAGAGGTGTTACAAGTTTTTAAGTCGCAGCCAAGAAAACCAATGAACTACAAGCAAGTGGCTAGCTCATTGGGCGTTCATGATGACGCGTTGCGCAACCTAATCAGGGCAATACTGGATGAAGAAGCTGAAAAGGACAACCTAGAAGACATCGGCCGTGGGAAATTCGTATTCGCGCAGAAAACAGCGAAACTCATTGAAGGACGAATTGAAATCACACGCCACGGAAGAGGGTTCGTTATTGTAGACGGACAAGAAACAGACATTCCCATCTCGAAAGGAGACACGAAAGACGCCTTGTACAACGACATTGTTGAAATTGCCTTCAGCAAGTTTACCCGTAAGCCTAGAGCAAAAGTGGTACGTGTTGTCAAACGTGCAAGAGAGCAATACGTATGCGTGCTCCAGCGCCAGAAAAACTTCGCCTTCGGTCTACCAACAGACCCTAAAATTCATGTTGACTTCTTCTTACCTCCTCATGAATTAAAAGATGCCAAAGAAGGCGACAAGGTTGTGGTTGAAATTGCTTCTTGGGACGAAGGAGATGATAGTCCGGTTGGGCGCATTGACCGCGTTCTTGGTGAACAAGGAGACAATGATGTGGAAATGCACGCCATTATGATTGAATACGGCTTGCCATATCATTTCCCTGAAGAAGTGTTGCTGGATGCTGACCGCATTCCGAAAGACATTACCAAAGCAGAAATTAAGAAACGAAGAGACATGCGTGAAGACTTGACCTTCACCATTGATCCGCACGATGCCAAGGATTTCGATGACGCGCTGTCCTTGAAGAAGTTGGAAAACGGGAACTGGGAAATAGGAGTACACATTGCTGATGTATCGCATTACCTCCGTCCAGGAACCATTCTAGAAGATGAAGCGTATGAACGCGCAACTTCTGTTTACTTGGTAGATAGAACGGTTCCCATGTTGCCTGAAGTGTTGAGTAATGAACTCTGCTCACTTCGCCCGAACGAAGATAAACTCTGTTTTTCAGCGGTATTTGAAATGACCGACGAAGCTGAAATAGTCAACGAATGGTTCGGGAGAACGGCCATTCATTCTGACCGTAGATTTACCTACGAAGAAGCCCAAGAAGTCATTGAAACTGGAAAAGGCGATCACTCAGAAGCCATTTTGACCTTGGATAAGCTGGCCAAAATTATGCGAGGCCACCGATTCGAAAAAGGAGGAATTGACTTCAACACGGAAGAAGTAAAATTCAAACTGGATGACGCCGGAAAACCAATTGGGGTGTATGTGAAGGTGATGAAAGACGCCAACAAACTCATTGAAGACTTTATGCTTCTTGCCAATGTGAAAGTGGCTGAGTTCATTGGCAAAGAGAAGAAGAAAAAGCCACCTACCTTTGTTTACAGAATTCACGACAAGCCAGACTTGGATCGATTGAGAGATTTACGTGAATTTGCTGCCCGTTTCGGCTATGAAATGCCGCGTGTACATAAAGACAATGCTGAATTTGCCATTCGTGAACTACTCAAGTTGGTGGAAGGACAAGCCGAAGAGGTAATCATCAAAACCATGGCCATTCGTACCATGGCGAAGGCGGTTTACAGCACGGAAAACATTGGCCATTACGGACTGTCGTTTGATTTCTATTCACACTTTACTTCGCCCATTAGAAGGTATCCAGATGTTATGGTACATCGGTTACTTCAGCACTACTTGGACGGAGGAAACAGTGTGGAAGCAGAGCTGTACGAAAAGAAATGCAGGCATTCATCGGAGTTGGAAAAGAAAGCTTCAGAAGCGGAAAGAGCCAGTATTAAGTTCAAGCAAGTAGAGTTCATGCTTTCCCGTGTTGGAGAGAACTTCATGGGAATGATTTCTGGCGTGACGTCTTGGGGAATTTATGTGGAAATCAAAGACACCAAAGTAGAAGGAATGGTGTCTCTTGACTCCATGAAAGATGACCACTACCATTACGATGATGAGTTGAAGTGCCTAATTGGGAAACGATCAGGACAAGAATATCATTTTGGAGATGAGGTGCAAGTGAAGGTGGTAGGTGCTAACCTCCTCAAGCGCCAATTGGATTTCGAATTGAACAACGAAGAAACTCATTAAAACCCACACACCTTTTGCACCCACGAGCCTAGCTCGTGGTCTAACGACCCACCATGCTCGTGGTTTCAATGAACCACCACAAACGGCTCCGGAATTTCAGCCCCTTCTATTTCAATGATAGCCGTATAATGCCCTTCGGCCCAGTTGGAAACATCTAGTATGTAATCAGGAACGGGTGTTTCAAATTCTTTTTCGAAGACAATCTTTCCCAAGCGGTCAAAGACTGAAAAACGCAAAATAGATTGATTGGCTGTTAGTTGAATGCGCTCATTCGCTGGATTCGGAAACAGCGCCAGGTCGTCATCCCTTGAAGCCAACCGCATGGAGTACATCTTAGACAACGCTCCTTCGCCCTCCACATCTTCTACAAAAGTAAATGCCCCATCTCCCAACTGATGCACGCCTTCTACTTGAGTAGTGGGGAAGTCGTAAGTGGTAAAAGGTTGATTTAAATCGGCGTTAACGAAGGTCGTCATAGAGTTGTTGGAACATAGGTGCAGCAAATTAGCACCCCAATTCAAGTTAGCGCCAGTCACCCACGCGTCAAGCTGCATGCTGTCTTGGAGCATGGCTAGTTGCGCACCTGTTTCGTTGGGGAGCACATAATGCTTGGCGAAATTCTGTCCGCTATGGTCTTTTGAATACAGGTGAATTTCGTCCTTCGCCACCACAAAAGCTTCGCAGTCAAAATTCCCTGTTTCGTTGAAGGGCATAGACGGTAGTTGATCGCTGTATGTGAACCGAATGGAGTCCATTTCAAGCGGAATGCCTTCCAAATAGTGAGGGAGAATGTTGTTGATCCTGTAAATAACCATGGTGTCACGGTCGCTGAAATTGTTCCCGATGTCACCGATATAAAGTCGCCCATCAACGTCTAGCTGCATCTCTTCCCAATCCCGATTGACCAGCGTAGGGAGGGTGATACTTCCTTGCAAATATCCTTGATAGTCAACAACGTTGATTTGAGGTTCATTCCCGCTGTCCCCAATGACTAGAAATCCCATTGATTGGATGAAAACTACCCCAGATACCTCGCGAACATCTCCTTCGATTTCTCCGAAATAAGTGAAGACCGTTTCTTGCGCAAAGAGGTTCCAAGGAAAGCAAAGCACAAGAATCCACAAGGTTCTCATAGCTTAACGAAGCGTTTGGTGCGCTTCCCAAGTTCAGAAACAACTTCAAAGAGGTATACCCCGGCAGGAATTGCTGTGAGGGCTAAGTTAATGAGGTGTTCCCCTTCGTTATGGAAGAGCTCCCGATCAAGTATCAGTTGCCCTTGCGGGGAATAAATCCGGACATGGGTTGTTCCGCTAGCTCGGTATGTTCCGTTCAAGTAAGACTCGGTCGGATTCGAGAAAAAGACAATGTCTTCCGCTGAGGCATCTTCAAAAACAGCCGTAATGGTTCCCGAGGAAGGGAAGTTCTTGGTGATGCCTAAAAACTGGCCGTCTTCAACAGGACCCGCGCTGTAATGCCAATTCAAGAAACGTTTCCCAGGCGCGGGAGTAACCGATAAATCAATGGCGTTTCCATTGAAATAAATGCCACTAAAAGGAAGTTCAGGCGTGAGTGTATTGAGTTGAATTTCACCAGACCATTCAGGATAAACATCGAAAATGAGTTCCACCGGTCCTTCCAGTTCATAGAGGTCAGTAATTTGTGAACGCACGAAATCGTGACGAACAGGGTAAAAGCCAGGGATAAGCTCTGTTGTATGCTCTTCGTACACTTCCAATGAGCCGTTCCACCGGTTGAAATGGGCTTCCATATCGTGTTCATACAAGTTGGCGATGGAGTCTTGAACAGCAGCAAGGTGTTCTCCATTCAGCCTCGTATTCATATAGTCTGCAAAGCGGTTGATGAACTGCCGTTTGAACTCCTCATTTTCCATGAGGTTGATGAACATTTGGGAATTGATGGCCCACGATTTTTCGCCATAGACCCAATCAAAAATATCGAAATCGTAAGTGAGGAAATAGTACAGCAACAAGGTAGTGTCCAAGTCATACAGCACATAGCGCCACTTGCCTTCCGTAATGGACGGCTTCCAATACTTGATGTTATTGGCTGGCCAATCAGGGTTTCCAGAGAAAATTTCCAAGATGAAATAATCCATGTAGCTATTCATGTCGATCTGACTAGCTACGTAATCAAAGTTCTCCTGAATGCTAAGATCTTCGTCGAAGATAAAGTTCTTGAGCGGGTCGAAAACGGTGGAATCACCAATGAACCCGTGGTTTTCCTTTTCCATCACAATCAGCGAATCGGGATCGGCCCCATTGCTTGCTGCGAAATAGGTTGGACTCACTTTTTCACGAATATTCATGATACCCCAGTATTCTCCGTTGATGTACACAATGGTTGGCTGGAAGCCGAAGCGATCAATATCAAAGTGTTCCAAGGCGGCCACTTCATGCCAATAGGCATCGCGGTAATTGGCCATCAGAAAGTCTGCTCCACTGTTACGCAGCACCCAATGATTGAAAAACGTCTCTTGCGGCTTGGTGGCAAAAACAGGATATTCTATGAACTCCTTACCATACTTTTCTTTTGCTGTAAGGCGAAGCGGTTTTTGGTCTTGCGTTCGCGAACTTTTCCCGCCATGTATCTCAACGCCAACGGTTTGATTGACCACGCGTTCGCCATCAACAAAATATTCCAAGGACGCTGGGATTTCGATTTCTTTCCAAAAGTTCGCCCCAAAAAAAGGATACTCAGGGTCGGCATCGGGCCCCATAGAATGAAGTCCAATTTCTTCGTCAAAAAACAAATACGGATCTACACCAAGGCAAAGTATCGGGAGCTCATGATCTGGCGCAATAATGTAGGATGCTCCTACCACTTCCGATGGAAGGTAATTGGGCTGTTGAGCTCTTGCGTGAATTGAAGTAGTGGTAGAAACCAAGATTTCATCGGTTACCAACTGCATATCTTCGAAAAAGAAAGAGCCATCGGTAGCAACGTAAAGTGCATTCCCATTCGCATCAAAATCGACCTCAATGGCATTGTCATAAATGCCAGGCTCAACAATAGCTACGGGAGGTTCTGAATAACCCAAATAGGGCGTTTGGTCATTTTCAGCTCCGGCTGTAAACAGGTCAAAATACCGATAGTCGTTGTCAATGCTTGAATAACCGTAACTGTCGTTTTGGCGAAGTGTAGGTACTTCCACATCCTGCGCCAAACCATTCTGTTCGTGCATCAGGTACAAGGTTTCACCCTGACTGCTGACAGCAAAATTGAAGTGGAAATCGCTTTGTTCTTCATCCCCTTCTGCGAAGAAAACAATGTATTCATCTGGTCCGAGGTCAAGGTCTGGAAGTTGCCACTTGAAAAGGTCGGTCACCTGATCACTCAGATAATAGTCATCTAATTCTACCGCTTCGCTTCCCGTATTGTGGAGTTCTATCCAATCTGGCGTGCGTTCAAAAGCGTCTTCCAGCATGCTATTGGTGCTAGAAACCTCATTGATAACCAACTGTGCCGACAAATCAAGTGTCCAACAGCAGGAAAGCGCGAATAACAAAAGGATTGATGGCCTCAACATAATTCGTTTTAATCGGGTGTAAAAGGTACAGATAGATTCGTGTAAACCCTAACCAATCAACAGATGCTTGGGCTGTGAGTTCTGTCCTTTACAGACATTTTAACGGTAAAATCGGTATTTGAAGTAACAGAAGGATCACAAAAAGGGGAAAACATCCGCCTTCCCCTTTCTACTCATACTTTTTCTAGAATGGCAGATTAAACCACTTCAACACTTAGATTGTCATCCACCTTCGTCACTTTCGCAACGCCATGTTTCGTGAGCCCTTTGATTCCTTTGTCCCATTGCTTGTTGGACAATCCAGAAGCCTCTTTCAACGTGCCCAAGGCCATTTTCGTTTCCTTCGTAAGGATATCGAAAATCAATTGCTCGTTCTCCGTTAATTCCGGTCCAGCCTCTTCGAATTTTTCTGGTCGCATTTGCGGGAAAAGCAATACTTCTTGAATAGACTCGTTTCCGGTCATCAACATCACCAAGCGGTCAATTCCAATTCCCATTCCAGATGTTGGAGGCATTCCGTACTCCAATGCACGAAGGAAATCTTGATCAATGAACATGGCCTCATCATCACCTCTGTCCATCAGTGCTACTTGCTCTTCAAAACGTTCACGCTGATCAATTGGGTCATTGAGCTCGCTGTAAGCATTCGCAATCTCTGTCCCGTTAACCATTAACTCAAAGCGTTCAGTAAGGTCTGGGTTGTCGCGGTGTGTCTTACACAATGGAGACATTTCCTTCGGATAGTCAGTAATGAAGGTTGGTTGGATGTAGTTCTTCTCGCACTTTTCGCCAAAGATCTCATCTACCAACTTTCCTTTCCCCATGGAGTCGTCTACCTCAATATCCAACGACTTACAAGCCTCCTTCAACTGCGCCTCGTCCATCCCGGTGATGTCAACACCTGTATGATCAAGAATTGCCTGTGTCATGGTCACGCGTTTGAACGGACGCTGGAAATTGATGGTTTTTCCACCAAACTCAAGGTCCGTCTTTCCGTGTAAGTCAACGCAGACTTTTTCAATCATCTCTTCCGTGAAATCCATCATCCAGTTGTAGTCTTTGTAGGCAACATAGATCTCCATCACGGTGAACTCAGGGTTGTGCGTTCGGTCCATTCCTTCATTTCTGAAGTTTCGAGAGAACTCATACACCCCTTCGAAACCACCTACGATGAGGCGCTTCAAGTACAACTCGTTAGCAATTCGCAAGTACAGCGGAATGTCCAACGCGTTGTGGTGCGTTATGAACGGACGTGCAGCAGCACCTCCTGGGATGGCCTGAAGAACAGGCGTGTCTACTTCAAGGTAGTTGTGCTTATTGAAGAAATCGCGCATGGTTTGAACCACGCGACTTCTAGCAATGAAGGTATCACGAACCTGGTCATTGACCACCAAATCCACATAACGCATACGGTAGCGCAACTCAGGGTCTGTAAACGCATCGTGTACTTGCCCGTCGTCATCTGTCTTCACAATTGGCAAAGGCTTCAACGACTTGCTGAGCACGGTCAATTGATTGATTTCAACCGATTTCTCACCTGTCTGTGTAATGAAGGTTTTGCCCTCAACACCAATGAAATCGCCATGGTCAAGCAGTTTTTTGAATACCGTATTGTAAAGCACTTTGTCTTCGCCTTCACAGAGAACATCACGATTGATATAGATCTGAATACGACCTGAACTGTCTTTCAATTCTGCGAAAGACGCCTTACCCATAATCCGTTTACTCATGATTCTACCTGCAAGTTTGACCTGTTTCCCTTCCTCGAAAGAAGTGGTCAGATCGTTTGCTAAATGGGTGGCCTCGTAGGCCGCCGCCGGGTAGGGGTCAATGCCAAGGTCGCGCAGTGCTTGCAGCGAATCTCTTCGGCCTTGCTCTTGTTCAGAAAGATTTTGCATGAATAAATTCAATTATGTTTAACCCGCGAAATTAGCAATTTATCGAACGCGCAAGGAGGATTCACCACTTCCTCACCCGAATAGCGGCTTTATTCATTTTCTGAAGAACGCCTCAACGGTTTAAGCCGCATAGTGGCGTACAAAGTCTTTCAAAGAAAAAAATGAATTAAGCCTTCGAAACACCAAACAAGAGTAATTTATACTAGACTCCTGACTTTACGGAAGGATGGCTCCACCTTTCCCTTCGAGAGCCTTAGGGTCCATGCACAAAAAAAGGTGGAAAAAGTAAAAAGGAATTACGACCATCAACTTATCCATTACGAATACAAAATGCTCGCAGTTTAGACCCTTGTAGTTATTACATTCGCAAGGTGGAAATGCAGCCCCAACATACCATCTATTACAACTTGCTAATCGAAGCGCAGGAAATTCTTGAAGCGGATAGAGCTGACATTGCTGCATTGGCATTGTTTCGGAATTTGAAGTTCATCACCGCTGACGCCTTAACGGGTTCAGGTGTGCGTTTCCCAGGGTTTTTCGCCCGATTGGATTACCTGTTGAGAACCCATGAAAGCGACCGACCCGTGCGTTATTTTATGCATCAATTCAGAGCGAATCACGGCAGGAGAAGCGAACATGAATGGACAGATGAAAGTGTGCGGGAAGCCATTTCTGCTGTAGCGCAATTCATTCATGACATCACCAACATCCCGATTCCCGAAACGGTGACGTTACGAGACCTGCGGTTGCCACCAAGAATGCCATCCAAAGGGAAGAAATTCTATAAGTCGTTACAAGCGGTGTTGATTTCCAAAATGAATGGCGAAATGGTCGTACACATCGACCTAGAAGGGACTTCCCAAGCAGCGATATTGCTTCCGAAAGAAGGAGTCGATCAAAAAACAGCGTTTAATTGGATGGACGAACAGACGCAGTTGAGCTTGGTAGATGCTGCCATTTGGGGCGATGAAGAGGAACGGTTTGTTGAAGCCAGATTAGTGGTGTTGGAACCAGATTACCTGGTAGACGTTTCTCCTCTTGCCGAATGTTTTCGGACCCTTGCCATGACCACCATTGCCAATCATGCGCTGTATTTCGTCAATCGATACAAGGTCAAAACAAGCTCTGAAGCACTGTTTCAAGGAAACTTGTCGAATTACTTTCTGGACGAACTGATTCACACCACCGATTCAACAGCGCAGTTTAATGACCTGTTCAAAGCATCATTTGGCTTGTTCCCCATGGAGTACTTGTTGTTATTCCCTGACGATACTTCGCTTGTTCAGTTCATGAAAACAAGGGCGAAAGTGCAACACCGCCATTTGGTGCGAGTGGTGAACAATGATTTGCAACGCCTACGTCCACAGGTTGTTGCAGACGAAACGCTCCTTGAACCAACGTACATGTCGCCAGAAATTGGTATTCAAGGAAGGCTGGATTTGCTTCACCAGAATGGCCCTACTACCACCATCATTGAATTGAAGTCTGGAAAGCCGCCGTGGCCTCCTGAAGACCACGACGCCGTTGCAGTCAATCACGCTACGCAGGCACGTGTTTATCGGATGCTATTGCATCAGGTAGACAAAATTTCGAATGATGCGATACGGGTTTACTTGCTTTATTCATCAAGCGAACGTGAGGGCACAAACCTTCGCTATGTAACGCACCTCACCTCTCAGGAGCAACGAATTATCGACGTGCGAAATGCCATTGCATTAACGGAGAAAGCATTTGCAAGCGTGAACGATTTGAAGTCCTTGGAGGCCATCATGCGTCAGTGGACATTGAGTTCGTGCGGCCTTTCATCTGACGCGCGTATCCCCGGGTTTTTCCGTGAGCAATTTGAACACTTTCAAGGAGCACTCAATGGCTTGAGTCCTGTGGCGAAAGACTACTTTTTGGCAGCTACCGCTTTTATTTCGCGAGAGCAATGGGAAGCAAGAATGGGCGATGGAAAAACGCGCCGAGGGCATGCCGGACTGTGGCAAAAGGCAACCGACGATTTTCAAGATCCTGACCGTCTATTTCCGTTACAGATTTCACAAAACTTCATTGATACCAATGAGCCATGGATGGAGCTACGGCTAACAGAAGGGGATCCGGGATTGTTCAACTTCCGCATAGGAGACATTGTTGTTCTATACCCTGCAGATGGCCCAAATGCGTTGCCAACAGACCAGCAAATTGTCAAGTGTTTTATCAAGAAGGAGTTGAATGCCGAAGGAGTGCTTCAGCTTGGGTTTAGGTACGCACAGAAGAACAAGAAGTTATTTCAAGGGGTCGCGAACTGGGCCATTGAACCAGATTACATGGATCAATTGTTCCAAGGTATGCACCGAGAAGTTTTCGCTTTTTCTGCTTCGCAATCGCGCATGAAGAACGTGTTACTAAGCGAAGAAGTGCCCAAAGAACCGGCCTCGAATGAAGACTTGAACGTGGCTATTCAAGTACAACTATTGCCAGAAAGTGAAGAAGAATTGCGATTGCTTTTGATTAAAGCCCTTGCTGCACCAGATTTCTTTCTGTTGGTGGGCCCTCCGGGAACGGGTAAGACCAATTTATTCTTGCGCCATTTTGTTGCTGCAACTCAACAAGCACCGAAAGAAACCGTATTGCTTTTGGCCTACACCAATAGAGCTGTAGATGAGATTTGTGGCGCGGTGTCTGAGGCGTTGACGCGGAAAGACGACTTTTTACGCATCGGAAGCAGCCATTCCTGCGACCCAGCTTACCATCAACAATTATTGCAAAATCTGGCGAAACAGGCCTCCAACCGCGAAGAATTGAAAGAGCTTATTGCGAAGCGGTCAGTTGTTGTTTCCACCGTGGCGAGCATATTGAACAGGCCAGATATTTTCAAGCTGAAAGACTTCGACAGGATAGTTGTTGATGAAGCATCGCAGGTGTTGGAACCGATGTTGGTGAGTATATTAAATAGGGCGAAACGATTTGTGTTGATCGGCGATCAAAAGCAACTTCCCGCGGTGGTGCAGCAACAACCCATGCCAGACACCTTGATTCCAGATTCATTGCGAAACATTGGTTTAACGGACTTTAGAAACAGTCTTTTTGAGCGATTAATTGCACAGTTTGCGAAGCGAATAGACCTCTGGGGAACACTGACTCACCAAGGAAGGATGCACCCATCGATTTCTCAATTTGTAAATGCGCAGTGGTACAAAGGGGCGCTTCGAACCGCGCAGCTCTCGCATCAAAATGAGCAGGAAAAGCTACCGAACTGCGCACATGCCTTGTTTGCTCAACGGGTTGTTTTTATTGATATCGAGAACGCCAATTTCCAACGGCCAAAAAGCAATCAGGCAGAAGCGGCGGTTGTTGTAGATATTGTTCGCACTATTTTAAGTCAACAGGCGGGCATAGAATCGAGCGAGATTGGAGTGATATCTCCTTACCGCAGCCAGAACGCCTTGATTAAATCGCTGTTACGCAAAAGCTCAATCGCCGGTGCTGAAAACATCATGGTAGATACGGTTGAACGGTTCCAGGGAAGTCAACGAAATTTCATTATTTACAGCGCTACTGTGCAGTCGTTGGCACAATTGGCGTTCTTAGCAGAGAGCACTCACTTGGGGTCTGATGGCATTGAGGTAGACCGCAAATTAAACGTTGCGTTTACCAGAGCACGCAAGCATTTCACGCTAGTTGGAAACGGGGAACTACTTGCTGAGAACCGTCATTATGGGGCGCTCATTTCATACGCAACCAAGCTATCAATGGAAAATCATCCACTTTGATGGCTGGGGTATTGTATCATTCGCAGTTATTGTAGTTCTTTGCAGTTCGAAAATTGCGCCTATAGCTCAGTTGGTTAGAGCGCCGGACTCATAATCCGTAGGTCCCAGGTTCAAGCCCTGGTGGGCGCACAAAAAAACCCCGAAACGCACAGGCATTTCGGGGTTTTTTAATGGCTAATGATTCGATCGTTGCCTAATCTATCTTTTCGCAAAAAGGGGAAGTAGCTCATTCGAACGGCAAAGCTGTTGGCTGAAGAGATGAAATACGATTTCCCTCCGTATACAGTGTGAGCGCCAGCACCCAATCGTAACTCCAATCCTATAGCGAGTGGTCCGGCATGGACTTGTACGCCAACAGGCACTTGGACGCGGGCAAAGCCAGAATTCTTGGACGCGAATGACTCTGTAATGCTCTCTATTTCCTCAACATCTGCCAATTCAGGAATGTCTTCGTTGGTATACATAGCAGCATTTCGAATGCGTAATAGCTCAGAGTTGAATGTGGTTCCAAGAACCGCTCCTACTCCGCTGTAAATAGAGAACCGCTTCCCTTGTTTTCGCCAGATAACCGTGGCGTCACCCGCAATTTCATTGTCAACTAAACAGAAAACCAAATGCTCGCGGTAAGTTCCTTGATCAACTGCTTCCTCGAAATCGTAGCTCACCATGGCTTCACGATCGAATAGCATCCTCGTTCCAACACGCAGTTCTCTGCTCACGCCTCTGGAATTGATTTGATCTCCACCAAATGTAAAATCAACATTCAATGTGGCCGCCCATAATTCGCTGTAAGGGGAGTATTCATATTTGTCCAAGTCCACGTTGAAAATTTCATCGTCCAGTGAATACGTGCGCATCCAATCGAGAGAAATGTTTTCAATACGGTCCGTGTGGGTTCCTAATCCTAGAGAGACTTCAGTGAGTGCTCTGGATTGGGCGAATGCCGAAGTGCTTAAAGCAACAGCGCAACATGCTAGAAATAAACGCATAATGAGAGTTTTGATAATTTAAAGTTACAATGGTAGAGCAACTTTTTCCAACGGTAGAATAGGTCAACTGTTGGAACTACAACGACTACTCTTCGAGGGGTCCTATCCCTTCTCGAGCAGCTTCACACTCGTTGCAATAGGTTTTCCCGTCGCAACCTAAGAACCCGGGACAATCAGCTGTACAAGGCCCGTCATGCACTAAATTTTCGTTGAAACAAGGGTGTTCTTCCCCATACTTCGTACAAGAAGCGGCTGCAACTAAGGCAAGAACAACAATGAAAGAACATATAATTTTCATCCGCATGATTCGATTCTGCCAGTAAGTAACGATGCTTTTTTGATTGTATTGCTACGAAATTGAAGGGAATATTGCAGGTCTATAGAAACAACGAGTTCAATGAAAGTTGACACTATCACCCCCCTTTCGGAAATACCCCTAAATACACCAAACCATTCGCTCGTTTGCTTCCAGGTAATGCAAGCCGATCGCGCTGTACATTAATGGGCGCATTGGCATATTTCACAAAATTGGGACCAACGCCTGTAGGCAACAAAATGGCCTCCACCGCACCCTGTGCTACTAAATCTTCAGCGAAGGTAGTTTTGGATGCCCCGCGTTCTGTATACATGTAAAACAACTGGCCGTTTGAATGCTGAGCCAACGCATGACGAAATTCAATCTTGGGACTTTTGTACGCTTGGTTGTTGCCATCAGCCACTAACCGATTCACCATGGACTCTTCGCTCCAAAGAATAACTAATTGATCCATGGATTGCTGAACTGCCCCGTCTGATTTCACAGCAACCAATAAAGAAGGTTCTCGATCTGTTGGGAAGCTGTCGAGATCACCGCACATGCCACCATGATTTCCCCATTGAAAGAGTTTATAATCCACACCACTCTTGGAATGAATGTCTTCAATTGAGGTACTTGGTTCTGTAGAACAAGAAAGGATCAGAATACTACAAAGCAGGGGAAGAATCAGTCGCATAATCTGTTGGGGGAGTCGTTATGAAAAGAGAATCAAGCGTCGAAATGGCCTTTAAGTAAGTGTCCATTTCTGCTTCGCTAATTGGCTCGGAAGGCGGAAAATCTTCACGTAAATGATCAACCTGTTTGCCGTTTTTCCAAAAGCGGAAACAAACGTGCGGACCGGTAGCTAGACCAGTGCTCCCAACATACCCAATGACATCACCCTGCTGCACATGGTCTCCTACTTTTGCAGCCCTTTTGCTCATGTGCAGGTACTGCGTTTCATACGTTGAGTTGTGGCGAATCTTTACATAGTTCCCGTTTCCTTTTGTGTAGCCAGACTTGGAAACCGTTCCATCACCAACAGCGAAAATAGGTGTGCCATGTGGCGCCGCATAATCGGTTCCAAGATGCGATTTGTAGCGCTTCAATACCGGATGAAAACGTTTACCCGTGAACCTACTTGAAATGCGAGAATACTTCACTGGGGCTTTTAAGAACGCCTTCTTCAAGCTCTCCCCTTTTTCATCGTAATAAGCAGAAACGGT
>JAQWQB010000019.1 GCA_029245065.1 Flavobacteriales bacterium
CAGGATGAAGCAGGGCACGGACTGTATTTATATTCAGCGGCAGAGACATTAGGTGTTGATAGGGATGATCTTTTGGCAGACCTTCACTCAGGAAAAGCAAAATACTCTTCAATCTTTAACTACCCTACCCTCACATGGGCCGATATTGGCGCAGTAGGCTGGCTAGTAGATGGTGCAGCCATCATGAATCAAGTCCCACTTTGTAAATGTTCTTATGGACCTTACGCAAGAGCCATGGTGCGCGTTTGTAAAGAAGAAAGCTTCCATCAGCGTCAGGGATTCCAGATCATGTTGGACATGGCCAAAGGAACGCCTGAGCAAAAAGAAATGGCTCAAGATGCATTGAACAGGTGGTGGTGGCCTTCATTAATGATGTTCGGCCCAACAGACGCTGATTCACCGAATAGTGCTGATTCCATGCGTTGGAAAATCAAGCATTTCAGCAATGATGAACTTCGACAGCGCTTCATTGATATGACCGTTCCGCAAGCGGAGATTCTCGGTCTCACCCTTCCCGATCCAGATTTGAAATGGAATGCGGAAAGAGGTCATTATGACTTTGGCGAAATCCATTGGGAAGAATTCTACAACGTTATCAAAGGCAATGGCCCTTGCAATAAAGAACGTCTTGCTGCGCGAAACAAAGCGTATGACGATGGGAAATGGGTTCGTGATGCAGCAGTTGCACATGCCGACAAGCGCACAGAACGAAGAAAGAAAACCAACGCAGCTTAATTACACCTCACCTTACGAACATGAGTAATAAGAATTGGCCTTTATTCGAAATTTTCATTCGAAGCAGACAAGGACTCAGCCACAAACACGTTGGGAGCTTGCATGCTGCCGATGCCGAAATGGCTATTGAAAACGCACGTGACGTATACACACGTCGTCAAGAAGGAGAAAGTATTTGGGTAGTACCCGCATCTGAAATCACGGCTTCTTCGCCTGATAAAAAGGATTCGATGTACGACCCGGCAAATGACAAAATTTACCGTCATCCTACTTTCTATGACCTACCTGACGAATTGAAGCACATGTAATGGAGCAACACGAAAAATTTGAATACATCCTTCGACTTGGTGACAATGCGTTGGTATTGGGCCAACGTCTTGGTGAATGGTGCGGACATGGTCCGGCATTGGAGGAAGATATTGCTTTGACCAATATTTCATTGGACCTCATTGGCCAAGCACGTTCGCTTTTGGACTATGCAGGGCAAGTGGAAGGAGCCGGAAGGGACGAAGACAAACTTGCTTTCTTCAGAGATGTTCGTCAGTATAGAAATGTCATTCTTCTTGAACAACCAAATGGTCATTTTGGAGACACCATCGTACGTCAGTTTCTGTATGATCATTTCGCATGGCTCTTTTACAACGAGTTGATGAAAAGCAACGATGATCAACTTGTTGCCATTGCTGCAAAATCCATCAAAGAGGTGACCTACCATCGTAGACACAGCTCTGAGTGGATCATTCGTCTTGGAGATGGAACAGCTGAAAGTAAGGAGAAAGTACAAGATAGTTTAGATCGATTGTGGGTGTATTCAGGCGAAATGCTCACACCTGATAGCCTTGATAAAAAAGCACAAGAAGCAGGAATTGGTGTTGACTTGGACGTCTTGAAAAAAGACTGGCATGTCAACGTAAAAGGCGTAATTGAGCAAGCTACCCTGACGCTTCCAGAGGACGGCTGGATGCATTCTGGCGGAAAGAAAGGAATGCACAGTGAGCACCTGGGATACATTCTTGCTGAGATGCAACACATCCCAAGAGCATACCCTGACGCAAAGTGGTAATATGACTAGCACGTTGTCCATTGAAGATATTTGGAAGCTTCTTACCGAAGTGAAAGACCCTGAAATACCCGTTCTAAATGTGGTGGACATGGGAATTGTTCGCAATATCCAATGGAATGATGATGTGCTTGAAGTGACCATTACTCCAACCTACAGTGGATGTCCGGCGATGGACGTTATTTCTTTGAACATCAAAAGCATTCTGCACAAACATTTCGCGGAAAATGTCGCTGTCAAGAGTGCGCTGTTCCCTCCTTGGACAACTGATTGGCTTACAGATGACGCACGTGAAAAACTGCGCAACTACGGCATTGCACCTCCTGAAAAAGGCACCTCAGACAAGTCTGCTCTTTTTGCGGAACAGAAAGTTATTGAATGTCCGAAGTGCGGCGCTAAAGAAACCACTAAAGTCAGTGAGTTCGGCAGCACCAGTTGCAAGGCACACTACAAGTGCAATGTTTGTCTTGAGCCTTTTGATTATTTCAAGTGTATTTGATTGAGCGAACCAAGGGATGAATGCTGAAGATCGCTGCCCATGTCAATCGGGGAATATCTACTTAAACTGCTGCTCACCCTACCATAAAGGCCTGCCAGCTCCTACCGCTGAAAAGCTCATGCGATCGCGCTACAGTGCATACGCCCTGCGAAATGTTCAATATTTGGTAGATACTACGCATTCTTCAACTCGCAAAGACCATCCGTACGAAGCCATTGAAAAGTGGGCAGAACAAACCACATGGAAACGATTGGAAATTGTGCGCACGGAAAAAGGTACCTTGGAAGACTCGTCTGGAATCGTGGAATTCAAGGCCACTTACAACGATGGCAGTTCAAGCGATGAAATACTGCATGAATCATCTCATTTCTTAAAGGAAAATGCCCGTTGGTATTATGTTGATGGGAAGCATTCACGCATTGCCATTCCCCGTCATCGAATTGGTCGGAATGACCCATGCACATGCGGAAGTGGTAAGAAATTCAAGAAATGTTGCGGGTAGGATACGTTGGTGAAATAAGGCCGTACGTTGGTGAAATAATGGTCTATTTCGGGGTGGAAAGAGTTGGAGAATATTTTGGGAACCACGACCTTTAATCCGGGGAGGAGGAGTGGTGGCCCCCATGAGCAATAGACCTTTACGGACTCACCCAATTGATAGAAACATTAAAATAAGCCGGGTTTGTCAAGTCTGTTTCAGTGTAAAAAGGAGTATCATCTCCGAAGGGTCTGAAAAAATCTCCCCTGTCAATGTCATACGACCAATTATACCGGTAGCCTGCTTGAGCTGAAATCCAGAACTGCTTTGAAATAGCGTGTTCCCACGTGACACGAAATCGTAATTCTGAACGACGTAATTCCAAGTCATCGAATCCCAACTGATACTGATCATCGGTATTATTCAAACGGAACGTATTCCCTTCAACCTCCCATCCAACAAGCAGCAAATTCTTATCGTTGATGTTTCGTCGGTAATTGAATCTTGCCGGCAAGAGCATTTCCAAGCCCCATTTTTTATTCGCAGCGGTATAAAGCATGTAGTAGACCGGCACATAGTTCAACGCGCCACCTAAGTATGTTCTACTTAAACCAACTCCCCATATTTTACGGTCATTGGATTTCAATCCATAGATCAACGCTCCAGTGAACCTTGTGTACTCCAAAGACTGAATGTTTGACATGGCATAATCTCCATTCAAATTTGCTCCGAACTGAGCAATAATATAATGTTTGCTATTCAATGGCTTGAATCCTGTAGCTGTAAAACCCATTGAACGCAACGCGTTATTATTTAGCGCAGTGATTAATGGGTCTTGGCTAGAAATAGCAGCATTCTTAAAATCGTAATTGGTTTCTGAGTAGGTCAACCCGAGATTCAACAGAAACGAATTCTTTGAATATACAGGGTAATTGAGCGCGAAACGTGTACCATGTGCTGCATTGATGTCCTCGTTTTGAGGTTGATTCTCAATTCCACCTATGGATGGGTTAAGCGTATGAGCCGTTTGAAAGTCATATCCAACAGACAATAGTTTTATGGGCGCTTGTCCAAGAACTCGGGAAGAGCAAAACGCTTTGTTCTTCTCCGTTTGCACTAGATTTGAATAATCAAATTCCTCTTCTCCTTCTTCTTCCATTGGCGGGTCTTCTTGAGACACCACCGAAAAAGGCAGAAAAAAGAATAGAACAAAAAACGCTAGCAATACTCCTCTCATGTCTGTGGCTTAATTGAGTTTCATTCTAACCCAAGTATCTGTTCTTCCTACCAATCCAAATGGATCAAGAGAACCTCGCACTTCTAGCTTATTCTTATTAGGCATCTCAATGCTACAGTAATAGGTGCTACCCACTTTCGGATCGTATATGGTACCATCAATCCATTCGTCTTCATCAAAAACAAAATCACGAAGGTTGATCATATTCATGATTGGCTTTCCCTCTGGGTCGGTTTTCGGCTTTCCATTTTCATCGTTCGGCTCTTTCAGCCAAACAATTTTTCCGTGGTAAACATCCTTCCCTTTTTCTTTGAAAATCTTAACGTACGCTGTTCCCTCGCTTGGTTTCCAAATCCCTACGATGTCTCCCGCTTCTGGTTTTTTATCTTCAAAGGCTTCTAGACCGAAGGCAGTTGAAAAAAATACTACTGCCAGCCCTAATGCGAATTTTCCTAATGTCATATTTACTGCTTTACTGTTTTGTCTTTTCAGAAGGAATAATCATGCCAAAGACGAATGATCATTTCTTCAGGAACCACAACGATTCTCTGGATGAACACCATTTATTCCGAGAGAAAAATACAACATAAATTGAAACAATTTGTTCCAAAGCGCAGCTAGCAGTGAAATAGAAGTCAACGACAAAAGAACTTACTACGACCAGAACTTAAAACCATTTAACTCCTCAAGAACCTTGGATAACTTCGATCTGAGAACGACCTTTAACCTTCGGCAAAGGAACGTTTTGCCATTAGAGGAACAAAGAGGACTGTTCATTCAGTACTCATCCTAGAACTAGTAACAAGATGGTAAAAGTTAAACTGTTCGAACATTACTTTCATTTCATAAAAGGGTCGAAAACGAAGTAATAAATGACCAATACCTTTACTATCCACGTCTTCACCACCCTCTTCATGACTGGCTTATGCTGGTTCGTTCAAGTGGTTCACTACCCATTATTCAAGTCAATTAAACTCGACGATTTCCCCCCTTATGAAGCCAAAAACTTTCGCACGGGTTTCGTTACCATCCCAGTGATGATTATTGAGCTGTGTTCTGGATTGGTTTTGCTGTATCACGACCTGTCGTTCCTTTTGCTTCTTAATATTGGATTGATTGGAATTACTGGATTAAGCACCGTCATTTTTCAAGTCCCAATTCACCTTAAACTAAGGACAAAAGCCACTACTCCATTGATCAACAAGCTGATTACCACCAATTGGATTCGCACAATTAGCTGGACCATCCGCACCATTATTTTAGCCTTCCTCCATTCAGTTTGAAGTCAACGTTAGGTGCTCTTAATATCTTTTGAAAACTCCATTTCTCAGTGACTTTCGCCTTTCGTAAATTGCTTTTTGCTTAAAGAGAACCATGAAAGTCTGTATTGCAGAGAAACCAAGCGTTGCCAAGGAAATTGCCAAAGTCATTGGAGCCAATAGCCGAAAAGAAGGATACTTCGAAGGCAATGGCTACCAAGTGACCTGGACCTTTGGTCACTTTTGTACCCTCTACACTCCCGAAGACTACAAACCACATTGGAAAAGGTGGGACCTCAATTCCCTCCCTATGCTGCCCGAACGTTTTGAAACCAAGGTGATGGACGACGGCGGGGTGAAAAAGCAATTCAACATCATTGAGAAGCTGTTCAAAGAAGCAGAAGTGGTTATCAACTGCGGGGACGCCGGACAAGAAGGAGAACTCATTCAACGATGGGTCATTAAAAAGGCCAACTACGAAGGCCCCGTGCAACGTCTATGGATTTCTTCGCTGACATCGGAAGCCATCAAAACCGGATTTCAAGATCTAAAACCTGCAGAAGAATTCGACAACCTCTATTATGCCGGAAGTTCCAGGGCAATCGGAGACTGGCTCTTGGGCATGAATGCCACAAGACTTTACACGTTGAAATACGGGGGATTCAAACAAGTGCTTTCCATTGGTCGTGTGCAAACCCCTACCCTAGCTATGCTAGTGAATAGGCACCACGAAATTGAAAACTTCGTCCCACAACCTTATTGGGAACTTCAAACCAAGTATCGGGACACCATGTTCAGCCATACAGAGGGGAAGTTTTTGAAGAAAGAGGAAGGCGAAAAATTACTTAACGTCGTCAAGGAAAAAGACCTGGAAGTCAAGAATGTCGAGAAGAAAGACGGTAAAGAATACGCACCGAAACTCTTCGACCTGACAGCCATTCAAGTATACTGTAACAACAAGTTTGGCTTTACTGCAGAGGACACGCTTAAACACGTTCAAAAGCTTTATGAAAAGAAGGTAGTTACTTATCCACGTGTTGATACCACGTTCCTTCCAAACGACATGTACCCAAAAATCCTGGGCATACTCAAAGGGTTAACCGAATACAGCAATTTCACCGAATCACTCCTCGGGAAGAAAATTCGCAAATCAACCAAAGTCTTCAATGACAAAAAGGTGACTGATCACCACGCTATCATACCTACTGGTGAGCAGATGATATTGCCCTTTGACGAGCAAAAGGTCTACGACATCATTACCCGTCGGTTCATTGCGGTTTTCTACCCAGATTGTAAAGTGGCCAAAACGCAAGTAGATGCCGAAGTTGAATCGGTGAAATTCGTCGCAAAAGGAAAAGAAATTCTCGACCCGGGTTGGCGCGTGTTGTTCATGGCTGAATCAAAAGACGACCACGACAAGAAAGGTGACGACGATAAGGTACTTCCCTCTTTTAAAGAAGGCGAAAGCGGTCCGCATGAACCAGAATTCATTGAGAAAACAACCAAGGCTCCAAGTTACTACACCGAAGCTTCTCTTCTAAGAGCAATGGAAACCGCTGGAAAGCAAGTGGAAGATGAAGAGCTTCGCGACCTCATGAAAGCCAATGGAATCGGACGGCCATCGACCAGGGCCAACATCATTGAAACGCTCTTCAAGCGAAAGTACTCTGTCCGTAGAAAGAAACAAGTGCTCCCAACGGAGATGGGCATTCAACTGATCAATACCATTCAAAATCAGCTCCTCAAGTCTGCTGAGCTCACAGGTATGTGGGAAAAGCAGTTGAAGGAAATTGAAGACGGTGAATTTGGTGCGCGGCAATTCATCGCTAACATGAAGAAGATGGTTGACGACTTGGTAGTGGAAGTGCGCATGGAGCGGAACAAGCCCCGACTCGTTAGTGCGAATACGATGGCTCCAAAGAAAAAGGCTGCTCCTAGTAAAAACAACGCAGATTTGTCTTGCCCAAAATGCAACAAAGGCACGGTTATAAAGGGAAAATCGAGTTTTGGTTGCAACAACTGGAAAGCAGGGTGCGATTTGCGAATCCCCTTTAAATACTTGGACAAAAAGTTCACAGATAAACAAGTTGAACGCTTGGTGAAAAAAGGAGCTACGACCAAGCTGAAAGGCTTTAAAATAGAAGGTGAGAAAGTAGAAGGAATCGTATTACTTTCCACGGATGGAACCCTCTCTTTTGAAGCTTCAAGTGGGGCGAATAAAAAAGAAACATCCACTCCTTCTGGCAAAACCACTTCCATGCCTACTTGTCCAAAATGCGGCAAAGGTTCATTGATCAAAGGGAAAACGGCATACGGTTGCAGCGATTGGAAATCGGGATGTGACTTTCGTTTTGCCTTCGACACCATCAAAGAACGTGCAAACGGAAAACCATTGACGAAAGAACTGGTATTGGAGATTATTGCGAGTTAAATTCATCAAAAAGTAATGAATCACCAGCACTTCATCCTCCACAAGCCTTACGGGTACCTTTCCCAATTCATTACGAACCAAACAAAAGGTACAAGCAAGAAAAAAATGCTTGGTGAACTGCACCCTTTTCCTGAAGGGACAATGTCCATTGGCAGATTGGATGAAGCTTCGGAAGGACTTCTTTTTTTGACCACCGACGGTGTTGTTAGTGAGCAAGTACGAAGTGCTCAATATGAGAAAGAGTACTACGCGCAGGTAGACGGACTAGTGACAGAAGAAGCCATTCAGTTGTTGCGCCAAGGGGTTGAAATTGGTGTGTATGACAAGAAGTACATCACCAAACCCTGTAAAGCACATTTGCTTTCTTCGTCTCCCAACTTCCCTCCCCGAAGCAGACCTGTTAGAGATGACCGCCACGGACCAACTTCATGGGTTTCAATTACACTCAAAGAAGGCAAATTCAGACAGGTTAGAAAAATGACTGCCGCAGTGGGTTTTCCAACGTTGAGGTTGGTACGCGTGCGCATTGGCAAGGTGCTGTTAGGTGATTTATCGTCCGGAGAAGTACTGCCCGTTGAACGTTTTGAAGCCTAGTTCCTCTGACTTCTGTTAGCCCAGAAAAAACCCATGCAATAAGATTATGATTTCCGTAATAAACATAAATAAAACCTTATAATCTTTCGGTTTGATTTTTGTGTTCTTCTTGTAAACATAAATTCATAGTTATGAGAGCACTCCTTGTTATTTTTGCCGCAACACTTTTGTCAAGCTGAACCATCGTACGTCCGGGTCAAGTTGGCGTAAAACAGAAACTCGGTAAACTTTCTGAAGACGTCAAAACGGAAGGATCTATTTGGTTCAATCCGTTCATAACGAAAGTGTTGATTACTGATGTTCAAATCAACGATTTAGAACTTACGTTGAGTCTTCCAAGTAAAGAAGGATTGAGTGTTACTTCTCAAATCTCTATCCTCTACCGAATTGACGCCAATATGTTGATTGATTTCCTCGAAAACATCGGGCCCGATCACGAAACAATTATCTCTAATGTATTTCGCTCTGCCAGTGCAGATATATGTGCCCAATGCTTCGCGAAAGACATGCACTCAGGAATGCGTTCAGAAATTGAAGCCGCTATTCTAGCTCGGATGAATGAACTTTTACAGAAACAAGGCATCGTGATCGAAGCGGTCCTAATGAAAAGCATTAAACTCCCAAATGGTTTATCCAATAGTATTGAACAAAAACTGCAAGCAGAACAAGATGTGATGCGCATGGAATTCATTCTAGAGCAAGAGAAGCTTGAAGCAGAAAGAAAAGTGATAGAAGCCAACGGTACAAGAGATGCCAAGCTCATTCTTTCAGAAGGATTGACGGAAGAAATCATCCGAATCAGAAGCATAGAGGCCTTCAGAGAGCTCGCCAACTCTGTGAACGCAAAAATTATCATCACCGACGGAAATTCGCCCATGATTGTTGAATAACTCATTGGCATTACACCTACCACCGACTGAGCCACGAAGCAAGGGAAAGAACGAAATCTCAATGGCTTTGGTAACTCACCTTTCCTTTCACTCTCGTGTGCTTGGTCGGTTAACAATTTTCACATTGCCGTTTCCTTCCTTCTACTTTAAAGCTTTAAAACCCAAATTCTTCGAAGCATCAGATCGAAGCAGTTATGGATGGGGCAATCTTCAAGTTAACCGCTGCACAGACAATGCTTGTAAAACGCTCTTCGTTGAATTGGAAGACAACGTTGTAGGCCCTTCTCCGAAGGAATAATCGTGCCCCACCTTTTTCTTATCTTCGGTATCCCTAAAACGATTGCAATGACTACTCAGGAAGTAATGGCCCAACTTGAATCAATGGGCGACGCCAGCACCAAAAAAACACTCATGAAACACGGGGCGAAAGAACCGTTTTTTGGAGTGAAAGTAGCTGAGCTAAAAAAGATTCTTAAAAAGACGAAGAAGAATCACGACCTTTCCTTGGAACTGTTCAAAACAGGGAACTCTGATGCGATGTACTTGGCCGGACTTATGGCCGATGAGAAGCAAATTACAGAGGCCCAACTTGACCAATGGGCTGACCAGGCATACTGGTATTATTTAAGCGAGTTTGCGGTTGCTTGGGTAGCTGCTGAAACCCCTTTTGCGTTTGATCTTGGTTTGAAATGGATCGAATCAGATGAGGAGCGAATTGCTTGCGCGGGGTGGAGTACACTTTCCAATTTCGCTTCTATCAACGAAGAATTAGATACAGCCAAGTACAGTGCATTACTTGATCGTGTTAATGAAACATTGCATGACAGCAAGAACCGCGAACGGCATGTTATGAACGGGTTCGTGATCGCGGTAGGGTCGTACATCCCCGAGCTGACGTCCAAAGCACAAAAAGTGGCTGCGCATATTGGAAAAGTAAGTGTTGAAATGGGAGGCACTGCTTGCAAAGTTCCTTTGGCAATAGATTACATCCAAAAAATCATCGATAAGGATAGAATTGGAAAGAAACGTAAACAAGCGCGTTGCTAACCTACTATGAGCATCACACTGCTTTCCTCTCCTCTTCAAGGATTTACCGATTTTCGATTTCGAAATGCATTCCAGGAATATTTCGGGGGAATTGACACGTTCTTTGCTCCGTACATTCGCTTGAACGGAAAAATGGTCATTAAACCGGCTTATGAGCGGGATTTACTGCCGAAGCACAACACCACGTTGACCGTCATTCCTCAGGTCATGACCAACGACCCTGATGAGTTCGTTTTCGTAGCAAAATACGTACAATCATTGGGCTACAACGAACTCAACTGGAACCTCGGTTGTCCGTACCCGATGGTAGTGAATAGGTGCATGGGCTCTGGTTTGATCAATGACCCTGAACGCATAGATCGCGTATTGGAAAAGGCGCATGCCGAAACAGACCTCATCATCTCCATGAAAGTTCGCATGGGCTATGAACACAGCGGAGAAATCCTAGATGTATTTCCAGTACTCGAAAAATACCCATTGAAGAATGTGGCCATACACGCTCGAATCGGTAAACAGCTCTACAAGGGCGGTGTAGACCTGGATTCATTCCAGCGCTGTTTGGATCACAGTCCGCACAAAATCTACTACAATGGCGATATCACCACGGTAGAAAGCTATCGAAAGCTGCAAGAGCGTTTTCCTTCAATAGACCATTGGATGATAGGACGCGGATTGATTGCTGACCCCTTTTTACCTGGCATGATCAAGGCGAATACCACCGTCTATCCCGAAGATCGAATTGAACGTTTCAGCAGGTTCCACGATACCTTGTTTGATCAATTCCAGCAAGCATTATCTGGCCCCAAGCACATCACCATGAAGATGCATTCCTTTTGGGAATATTTCTCTTCCACCTTCGAAAACCCGCGTAAAACGCTAAAGAAAATCACCAAAGCGAAGACCTTAGAAGCATACGAAGATGCGGTAGAATATGTATTAGACGCTGAAAGTAATTTCATTCAATAACTCCTGTATAACTGCGTTTGATAACCATGCTGGCTTTTTTTGACTTCTACCCCATTATCACACAAAACGACTCATTCTTTGAATTGTATCGTGAAGCATTCTTTTGGATGGGATTCAACAGGTGGAACTACCTCCTCTTACTCATCGCCGTGTTCGCAGCGAAGCCTTTTGCTCGCCTAGTGCCTTTGAAAACGGCTGTTCGCAGTTTCGTCATCAGCTTGGGCGTCTTAGGTACATGGATTACGCTTGAATACTTCTTACGTCTGCAAATGGGGTTGACATCCTTGTACGGGAAACTATCGGACCATTACTATCAGTTTACTGAAAGTGTGGTGCTGACTTTTCTAATTCATATTCCCTTTGCATTGGCTTATGCATTTAGCAGAAGAGCAGCAGAAAAAACTCCTTTTCGCAGCAGATTTGCTGGAACTTCATCCGTGTCACAAACAACCCTTTTAACTGCTGTATGGATCACAATCCTTGGCTTTCCATTTGTCATATCCATTATTTCTCTTGGAATATGTTGTTTCGGATTATATTATGTTTCGAAGGCCAAAACAGCCGTTCTTTCTCCAGTCTTTTTGAAAGACACTTGGCCAATTGTTGTACTTCTCGGCGTGCTTGTTCTTCTGAGCTTTTTTCGCATTGGCGACTTGGCATGTAATCTCCCGCTCTTGAAAGAGTGTTTTACCTGCCGTTATTACTGAGGTCATTATATGTGAAACATTGGTTACACTGAAGTCTCGCTTAAATCATTACTTTACGGGTTTCTATTCCACATTTCACCCATTATCAAATGACCACTCGCATTGTACTTTTTCTCCTAATCAACTTTGCTGCACTTGGCATTGGAGGTTATTTCA
Organism: Flavobacteriales bacterium; assembly: GCA_029245065.1. GTDB lineage: Bacteria > Bacteroidota > Bacteroidia > Flavobacteriales_D > Sanyastnellaceae > JAQWQB01. The sequence continues at coordinate 12,060 of JAQWQB010000019.1, forward strand.
CGGGCCCTGGGGTTGCATCCGATTGGTTTCAAAATTTCAACCAAGCTCCATGGAACCCGCCAGGGTGGGTTTTCGGCACTGCGTGGACTTTCATCATGATCTGCTTCTCATTCTTCATGGCTTCTCTGTGGGGAGCTCCTGAAAACAAGACAGCCATCACGTCATTGTTTGTGGTGCAGTGGCTATTGAATGTTGGCTGGAATGTGGTCTTTTTTCACTTCCGATCTACTGAAATTGGATTGGTGGTCATCTCACTCTTGACGATCGTGGTAGCTATTTTCTTATTCGCTTACACCAAGGAACTCAAAGCGAAAGCACTACTTGTGCTCCCCTATTTCATTTGGCTTTTGATTGCCACTTCATTGAACACCTACATTGTATTGAATAACTAGTGACTACTGAATCACAACACGTTCAATCGCAACACCTTCAGCTGTCATAATTTTACAAAGGAATACGCCTTGTTCTAGCAATTCGATTTGTGTTGAATAAGTGCTTGCCACAGCCCACTGTTTCAACAATCTACCGTCTAAACCGCGCACTTCAACTCCTGTTATTGGAAAAGATGCGGAAACGGTCAATTGTCCGTTCGATGGATTTGGAAATACTTCCGTTCTGATGGAATGCTCCTCGTCTACGTTAATCGGAATACCATTGCAATCTTCAGGTAAGTTATCATCCAGCCAGTTGAGGCGTAATTCAATCCACTCCTTTAAAAATTCAAGTTCGGCTAAGTACGTTTCTGGAATTGGTTCCAACTCTGGAGATGCGGTTGCCACCCCTAGGAAAGGCCATTTTTGGTAGTGTCTCTCCTTCACGTTTACTAACAAGGCACCGATGCTATCAACGTAATTGCCAATGTAATCCATATTTAAAAAGTCTTCGCGGTATTCGTCGTATCTACAGCGTAAATGGCTTTCAAACGTCGTGTCTTGAAGCAGCCTAACATACCAATCAGGAGAGTAGTTATCAGTTGGACAATCATTGATAAGATGCGCCCATCCTTCGCCTTGTTCACTTTCAAAGATTTCACATGAGGCTAAGTTTTTCCATCCCCAATCAAAATCCCAAGGCGGTCCTGCATGAAATTTACCCCCATTGGAGAATTTGTCTTTGTAGAAGAAGCGGCTCTTTTTAAAGCCATCGTTGTTTCTACTTAGTTCATTGAGCAGGAAGTAATCGATGAAGGATTCCACATCGAGGTATTCACGGTATCCTGTTTCAAGGTCGGCAAAATCATCGGCATAAATAGCTGTTTCCATTGAATCAACGAATGCTGCTATGTACGTTTTTTGATCGTCGGTTATTTCATCCACTTTTGGATATTCATACCGAAGGTGTACATCAAAGTCGGGATGATTCAGCGAGGTATACCCCAACTCCCAGCTATTTTCTGGGTTGTGGTAATTCAATTGAAGGATGTAGCCTCCAGTAAGGTCATCTCCTGTATTTTCTTCAGGGTTCAATGTTGCAATATCAACCCTTCCAGCGTCCCGTTTGATTTTTTCACCGAATACATAAACGCCTTGGTAATCTCCGTTTAGTTGCACTTCACATAGGGTCGAACGCGGAGCATAGTTCCCCATCTTTTCGTACAAATGTTGGGCGAGTGTGTTGCGAATGAAAGAACGGTCATTGAAATTGCTCAACAACACCCAATCATTCTCTACCGGCATATCCAATAGGCTGACGTTGTTATTCGTCCCGTCTAGGTTTCTTGTTTCAATTCCATATGGTTTTTGAGGATAGCCAGAAGACGTTGCCCCTCGAATCTCAATCCCGATTAGGCCATCGTAATCTGTTGGCTCGTCGGTCATAAAGTTCATTTCACCTAGCCCATTATAAAGCACTTGTAAGTCAGCAGTAATCTTTTCTTCGTCCTCAATTGTTTGTCCGTTCGTCTCAATCAATAGAATGGGAAGCACTGAAGATTCTAGTTCCACTGTTCCCGGATCAGCTGCGCAAAAATTAAACACACCCGTTTGTCCGCCGTAACCCCACAGTTGGATGAAAATGGTTGAGCCTGGCTCCAGGTCAAAGGCAGGAACCAACGACATATAACCCGGACCAGAATCATCATCACAATACACAATGGAAATGTCGTTGCATGTTTCACCTACCCAAACAGCTATTCCTGAGTCGTTCAGGTCACCAATGTTTTCTGTTGAAAGAATGAGACTCCCTGATTCAGGCACTTCGATCGAAAGCCAAAGATCCCCTCCTTCAAAGTTGCTGCAATTCGGACTGTAAGCAGATCCTGGCGCCGTAGAATTATCTACTTCCATGCATTCGTCGGTCATGGGCAGGGCGAAGCAAGGGTTCGATCCTGGATCAGGTTCAATACTGCAATCAACAACAATCACTTCTGTTAATCCCACCTCTGGCTCAGGGCCATCGGAAATCACCAGGTTTCCAGCCCCTCCAAGTAAAAACCACGAGTTCTCATTCTCGTACATTCCAGAAAAGTATTCGAACTGGATTTCATCACCATCGCACACTTCGAATACAAAAGAACTCCCTTGATCTTGGGCGATAAAATTTTGAATTAAGTCACCATTGACATAGATATCAAGAGAGGCGCCATTCCATCCATCACCGTAGGTATCTATTCCATGCATGGAATAATCACAACATTGAGCTGAAGAGGTCGAAAAGGCAAAGCATAATATACCTGTGATCACAGGCAATATGAAGCGCTGAAGATTGTTCATATAAAGAAGTTCTATTGGCAAGATACATCATTGTGTGGATTAGAACTTATGTTCATCCTGTAAGTCATTTTAATATATTTGGTTACTATGATACTCTTACTCGTTATTGGTTTTCTTTGTTGGTCGTTTCAATCTGTTCACGCAATCGATTACGACACAACAGAACTTGATCAGCTGATTGAAAACGCTCATCTCATAGTACATGGAGAAATCATAGCCGTTGATTCAGAATTTGTTGACGTTAAGATTCATGAAATCGTCAAAGCAACTTTTGCAGAACAACGCATTCGAATAACCAAATTTGAAAATTGGACATGCGCTTGGCGCTGGAGTGAATACACGCTTGGACAAACCGTATTGTTCTTTTTGAATAAAAGCGAGTTAACCGGACAATGGCACCCTATGGGAGCGGGTAACGAAGGTGAAATGCCTATTGAAGGCGGTCGCGTATTTTACAAGTCCTTTGGTTCTAAGCCCTTTTGTGAAAACGAAAAACATGAGCTAAGAGATGGTGACATATATGGCTGAATCTAAACAGGTTGACATTTTTGAGACCGAGAATCCATTCTTAGCTTTAGCACTTTACGAGTTAGACCGGAGATACCAAAATACACGAAGAAGAAATGAATAACCTACACGACATTGTTCCACCAAAAGAGTTGGAGGCAGATAGCCGCATTGGGAAACGCTACACACAGTTGGAAGCGCTCCTTCAGGAATTGGATCGTCGGGATTTAAAGGAGCCTTTCCTATCTAATTTGAACGGGATTATTGACTCGTTCAATGCTGCTTCTTCTGCCAACTGGAAGAAAAACGTGCGAACTGCACACGCCGCTGTCATCAAAACGATGTCGAAAGACTCTGACCTGCATACCATCAATCAAAACCGTTGATGGTAAAAGTCAAAATTATTACGATTTCGTTTTTGATGATACGCGGGTGAAGTCAGAAGAAGTTCTTGACGCCGATGTATGAGTTCCATGTTGTTATCGCCTTTTAAAGTTGAACACTTTCCCCTCCTCTCCTCCTGGTTTGAAACAGCCAAGAATTTGTACGTCTTTGGTGGGCCTCAGTTTACGTTTCCACTGGACGAACAACAATTACAAGCCTATTCAGCAGATCAAGACAAGCACGCTTATTGCGCAGTAGACAAAACAAGCAACGAAACAGTTGGTCATTGCGAATTCAATTATTCAGAAGAAATCCCAACGCTTTCTAGGCTATTCATTACCGCAAAACGAAGAGGTGAAGGATTGGGTGAAGAACTAGTGCGCATGATGAGTCAGATGCTATTCGAAAAGGAACAAATTCACGAAATACAGCTGTATGTTTTTGAATTCAATACCGCAGCGCGAAAGTGCTATGAAAAAGTAGGCTTCACCATTCGTCAAAAAGAAACGACTTACCTCAAAGTGGAAGGAGAAGTTTGGACTCGGCTGAAGATGAAATTAACACGAAAGGAGTTTGAAATGAGCCAAGCGGAATTGAGCGAACCGAGTTTTACATGAATTCAAATCCACTTTTCCATGCACAATTAAACCTTGAAAGTAATTATTCGTCTGAATTGGCGAGGCCAGTTAGAATCTCTAACTTGCTGACTTACAATCTCAATTATGAAACGTATATCTCTCTTAGTTCTTCTTCTTTGCGCCTTTCAACTTTCAAATTCGCAAAACACGTGGTCTGATGATGTAGCGCTCATTTTATATGACAACTGCACCAGCTGCCACAGACAAGGTGGAATAGCGCCATTTACTTTGATGGACTATGAATCTGCATCGAATAATGCCTATCCTATTGTGGAGGCCGTTACCTCAGGCTACATGCCTCCATGGAGTCCTGACCCTTCTTACCAGAATTATGCACATGAGCGTTTGCTTAGCGCTGGCGAGATTCAAACATTAGTAGATTGGCTTGCCGCAGGAAGTCCTGAAGGAAATACCGACATCGCTCCTCCTCCCCCTGTTTACCCAGAAGACGGTTTCATACTGAATGCTCCAGATCTTGAAGTTCAAATGGAAGAATACACGAGTCAGGCTACAGCCTTCTCTGACGATTACATTTGTGTTTCGCTACCATTAGGGCTAACCTCAACTAAAAAATTACGTGCGTTTGAAGTGATTCCTGGAAACACTCAAATTGTGCACCACTGCCTTCTTTTCGTAGACGAATCTGGAAACTACGAGAGTGATTTTGGTGGCAACTGCGTAGGCCCAACAGACGGTTTAATTGGTGGATACACACCTGGAGCCGTTCCTACTATTTTTCCTAGTGACGGGGCAGACTTGAACATGGGTGTGACCATTCCCCCGGGATCCAACTTAGTTCTGGCGATGCATTTCCCCGAAGGAAGTGCCGGTGAAACAGACGCCACCAAAGTGAGATTGTATTTCTACGAGGACGAAGTAGCGATTCGTGAAATCACAACCGATCCAATCCTCCAAAATTGGAGCTTCGATTTACCTGCAGATGAAATTACTCCGGTAGATGCGAACTACAACCTAATTCCACAGGACGTTTCTTTACTGAGCGTTTTCCCGCACATGCACTTACTTGGACATAAAATTAAGTCCTACGGTGTGACGCTGGCTGATGACACCATTCCCTTCATAGATATTCCTCACTGGGATTTCGAATGGCAGCAGTTTTATGCGTTCGAATCCATTCAAGTAGTTCCGGCCTGGACCAGCTTGATTGCCGAAGGTGAATTTGACAATACTCCATTCAATTCGCACAACCCCAACGACCCGCCTATTGACGTCTACCCCGGATTAAATACGGCAGATGAAATGTTCATTGTATACTTTCAATTCTTGCCGTATGAGTCTGGAGATGAAGACCTGGACATCAATGATTTGACTAGTTTGCCGTCGTTTATTGAAGAGACGAATGCGAACCAAGGGTTGATTGAAGTAAACGCTTATCCGAATCCATTTACATCCACTGTAAACCTAGAAATGTACTTGGAAAACAGTGCTACTGTTAGCCTTCACATCTATGACCATCAAGGAAAAAGAGTGGCGGAAGTAGCGAATCAAGAGAACCATCCTACTGGAGATCTTCTGTTGACTTGGACACCAGAGATTGGATTGAGCAAAGGAAACTATTATTATTCCCTCATGATCAACGGACAAGCTTCGTCAGGAATCATTCAACTCCAGTAAGCGCAAGTTCTTTCGTAAGTTTGGGCGAAACGCATCTGCATGGCACTGAACATTGTTCTTTTTGAACCCGAAATCCCTAATAATACCGGAAATATTGGGCGTCTCAGTTTGGCTTCTGGAAGTCATCTTCATTTGGTCAAACCATATGGTTTTGAATTAACCGATTCACGTGTTAAACGAGCGGGGCTTGACTATTGGAAGCACCTTTCTCTTTTCGAGTATGACAGCGTTGAGTCTTTTTTCGAACAACATCATGACAAGCCATTGGCCTTTTTATCTAGCCACGGCAAACAGCATTACACGGCTATTCCATTCGAAGAAGATCAGTTTCTAATTTTCGGTAAAGAATCTTCTGGGTTGGGCGAAGAAATTCGTGAAAAACACCGCGATCAACTGTATAAAATCCCTTTATTCAGCGAGCATATTCGGAGCTTAAATCTTGGCAATTCAGTTGGTATAGTAGTGTATGAAGGGTTAAGGCAACTAAACCGTACCTTGTAATATCGAATAATTACTATTGCACCCCTCCTAGGATGTACCTACATTCGTGCGAACACAATAAAACAAGTACCATGGCAAAAGGACAAGATCAAAAAAAGAACGTCAAAAAAGAGGCGACCAAGTCAATCAAAGAAAAGCGCGCTGAAAAGAAAGCGAAGAAAAAAGATCATTAAACGATTGGTTTAGCCGGATGAAAAGGAATTCCAATCCACCTGAACAACAACCGAATAACCCCATGCATGGCATCAAATTAAAAGATGTCATGTATTTTCTGGTTGAAGAGTACGGCTGGGAATACATGGGTACGCATGTAGACATTAGGTGCTTTCAAAACAATCAGACCATTAAATCGAGTTTAAAATTCTTGCGTGAGCATCAATGGGCGCGTGATCAGGTTGAAGCGTTGTACTTGAAACTCAAAAAAGATTGAGCATGTGGACTTGCCCCAAGTGTGAACGCAATTTCAAGACAACGAATCAATCGCACACTTGCTCAAACGTTGACATGGGCGAACTTTTCCTTGGCAAACCAGACAATCTTGTGCTGGCATTTGACGCACTCTTAATGGAGGTATCAAAATGGACACCCTGTTCAGCAGGTACCGCCAAGAACAGCATCGTTTTCGCTTCCAAGAAGGCTTGGCTGATTGTGAAGCCAATGACCAAAGAGTTGGACTTAAAATTCTACAACGACGAGCCGTTGGATTCGTATCGCTTGAAAAAAGTAAGTGCTTCATTTGGTAAATACGCCCATCACATCCGTGTCAAATCTGAAGTTGAATTAGATCAAGAACTGTATGCCATATTGCGCATTGGCTTTAACCACTCGTTGAAATAGGCCTCATTTTTGTGTCGAATTTGCTAAACCTCATTTCAATGTTTCTCAAGGCTATTCCATTTTTCTCGATTATCAGTATTTCATTTTTGCTCACAGTCAGTTTTACCACAAAAGAAGAAGTCTATGTTACTTTCGAGGCAAACAGCAAGGATCATACGATTCAGCTATTCTACAAAGACGGAGCTGGTGAACGCTATGGCAGTCTAGGGAAATTGCAGAGTTCCCTTCGAGAAGATTCCATGGAGCTGGTGTTCGCCATGAATGCAGGGATGTACATGGAAGACAGACAGCCATTAGGGCTCTACATTGAATCTGGAAAAGAAATACGTCCACTTAATCAACGTAACAGTTCATCTGGTAACTTCTACCTCATGCCAAATGGCGTGTTTGCAATTGATAAACAAGGTAAAATGTCCGTCTGCCAAACGGAAGATTTCCATCTTCTTCAAGACATTGCTTTTGCCACTCAATCTGGCCCCATGCTTTTGATTAACGGGGAAATGCACCCTGCCTTTAACAAGGGATCAAGTAACCTCAATATAAGAAATGGAGTAGGCATCCTTCCCAATGGCAATTTACTTTGTGTTATGTCTAAACAGCCCGGCAACTTCTATGATTTTGCCTCGCTCTTTGCGTCCAAAGGTTGCCAAAACGCATTGTATTTAGATGGATTTGTATCGAAAGTCTATTATCCAGAGGGAGAATGGGTCCAAAAAGGCGGTAATTTCGGAGCTATCATTGCCATTACCGCCAAATAAACGCTGATGAAATACATTACGTACTCCGATTGTTGCTGCCCGTGCCCCTTATATGTTATCATTGCTGAACGAATTTTGAAAGTCACGATTTAACTCCTACCTTCAGAAGGTGTGATTACTACACTTAATAAGAATGATCTTTTTTATGGGATTTTCACAAAGGGAGTGTAGACCCGTTGTTTAATAACCATACGTGCATTTGGTGAGTGAAATACCGTTTCAAAAAAGTAACCTACCACACAGCATATTTAGCATTCCATTCGCCCGAATTTCAATACACATTATTGAATTTGATGTTATACTAAAGAGAGCCTCTATCCAAGGTTCTCTTTTTTTATGACTCATTTTTATCCAGATTCGTCTTATTCAAGTTTTCAATATGTGAAAGCACTCATTTTTGGGCTGTTCTTTTTCCTCCTTTTTCTGGGTTTAAGTCATTGGTCTCTCCTTATTCCAATGGTGTACCTTCCGGTTATAATTTTCAAAAAAGAAGGAATAGAAATTGACGACTTTAAACAACGCTTCCGTCGAACTTCTCGGCCTCGCGCTAGCAAAAAGCCCTGGGAAAAGGCGAATGATTTCGAAGGAGTCGTGATCAAAAAATTCTTGGGAAAGAAAATTGTTCGAGGCGGTGTAACAATGCCTAGTGCCGGAATAACTGCGCAGACTGAAAGCTATAATGTTTTCATTATGGATTCAACACACCGTCAACAGGTGTTTATTACTGAATGCAAAACCTATTCAAACGCATTGGAAAAAGCTAAGACAATTAGTAAGCAAACCGGACTCCCCATACAAGCCTTTAATCCAAAGGTAATTTCGAAGCATCCCAGAAGAAGACGATAATGGTTTGGCTCGAAAGTTGCTTAGCTTTAGGCAAAACAAGCCCTATGCTTCAACGCTTTCTCTTCATTCTAGCCGTTTGCTCTTCCTTAGCAGCATACGCACAAAATGACCGCATAGACACGGTTTGGGTAGAACCTTACAAAAGCGTGAGCTACCAAGCCTTTTTTAAGACCTTAAACATCAATTCAAGGCCTTATTCAGAATACATTCAAGGGTTTGAATTCGAATGGGGAAATACCTACGAACTTGTAGTGCAAGTGACCGTTCTTGAAAATCCTCCTATGGATGGTTCATCTATTGAATACAAACTACTGGAAGTACTTGAAAAAAACAGCGTCCCTCAAGCCTATACTTTTCAGCTTAGCTTGCATCACGAGGTGTACCTTGGACCGCCGATGGACGGAGAAGAGACCAGTCCTTTCAAGCTGATTGAACCAGGTCTATTCAGCTATTTTGATGACGTCGAAATGGTCATACCAGAAGAGAAAATGGCGGAATTTGAGGCGTTCTTAAAAAAGAAAATCGACCGAAAAGGAATCTTCCATTTTGATGATGGAGGACGAATCGTATTTGAAAATTTTAAATGAAAAAAGGGAGCACACAGCTCCCTTTTTTAATATCCTTTATTAGGATTATTGACCTTGTCCTAACGAGTAGCCTCTTTTTCCGTCAAAATCGTACAGGTTTTCCGTTTTGATGGCATCAATGTTCTTGTCCAAAGCATTGGCAAGTATCTCAACTACTTCTTTCTTTTGGACAACAGATGTGTCTTTCTTCTGATACCTGCATCTCCAGTGATCAGTGCAAAAGGTCTCATCAAATCCATTCGGCCAAACCTTCACTCCTCTATTGGTAATCATTTTGAGTTCCAAATCACTGCTGAGTGTTTGAAGTACTTCAGCCAAATCTTCAGCTTGACATAAGAGATTTAGCAAGTGGCACCTACATCCTTCAAATTACGTTAGACCAATTTGCATTTTCCGAACGAATTGTAATAGCAAGATGAGCAAGAAACTATCTATGACGTTGCTTTCCGCGTCTGATTCGGAAGTTATCATTCCTCTAATTTCTCAATTAAACCCATCTCTTTCGGAAAAGGAGATTTCATCCATGCAGCAGCGCATGTTTGAAATGGAAAACTACCGCTGTTTTGGTTTGTATTCCGATGAAAAATTAGTGGGCGTATCTAGCGGTTGGATCACACTTCGTTTTTACAGCGGACTTCAACTAGAAGTGGATAACATAATCATTGACCAAACCTATCATTCCAATGGTTTCGGAAAGGTTCTTTTTAAGGAAATTGAATCTTGGGCGAAGGAAAATAAGTGCGAATCTGTTGAGCTAAACACTTACGTGGAAAACAGGAAGTCTCATAAATTTTACCACATGAATGGGTATTCAATATTTGGGTATCATTTCTTGAAACGCTTGGACTGAGGCATTAATCCAAATGAACGCAGTATTCACAGAACCGACTGCTTTCGTCGTGAGCTAAAGGTTTACTTCCGGACACCATCTCCTGTAATCTTTCCTGAAGCCAAGTCGTAAACTCAGCAGCGAATTGAAGATCCATTTTGATTACTTCATTTTGCGGTTTTGCTTTTTTGACCACAGGCATAAATCCTGGAGAAAAATTTCGCGTCGAAATAATCCCCGCAACAGCATCTTCTTGGTACATCATTCGCGCAAGGAAAGCATAGATTAACGTTTGCAACGCCTTGTGTTTATCCGATTGACCCAACTGATCATGCCAGTCTTCCTTCAACGTTAAATCGTCTTGACTTACTTTTCCAGATTTGTAGTCTACGATTCTAAGTTGGCCATTGATCCTATCTATTCGATCGGCACTTCCTTTAATTCTAATAGGCTCAGCATATGATGGAATACGCACATTTCCACTCAGTTTTTCTTCCAGTTTAATCAACTCAACCTCAGAAGTCTCCACCACCTCTAACTCTTTATCAATCAATTTCTCTAAGTAGCGTATGGCCACTTTTTTACTTAAATAATTCACCCCCGAAGTGGTCATATGGCGGTACCTCACTTCATCCAGCGCTTCCTCCATCAATGGAACAATTTGTGCCTTCAACTGCAAGAGTGCTTCCTTGCTCAACACCTGCCCTTCTACTTGTTTAAGTCCGTCTTCAAGCACCTTGTGAATCATGCTCCCAAAAGTCGAACTTTCCATTTCCTCTTCTACATCAGCCTGTTCTCTGAGCCCAAGAATGTAGCGGTAATAGAAATCGGCAGGACAAGCGATCCACTTGTTCATAGCGGACGGAGACAAACCAGCTTCCAACAATTCTTTGAGTCGGTTGTCTGCCCAATCAGAATGAGCAATAACAGGTATTTTAGGCATTCCACTTGGCGTCTTAGAACGAATGCTGAAAGAAGTTGGAGCTGAGCCGGCATCTAACAGGAGTTTACAACTCTCGAGTTGTTGGATATACCTGCTTTTTTCACCTGTGTTGTGGCTGGATTCTCCCGCCGTGTATAGTAAATGAACTTCATCTGCTCGTTGAATGAGTCGGTAAAAGTAATAGGCGAAAATAGCGTCTCGATCGAAGCGTGTAGGCATCCCATTGCCGTACCTAATTTCACTTGGAATCATAGACTCAGCGAACGACTGCTTCGGCAGAACCCCTTCGTTTCCGCTGAGAATAAATACTTTCTTAAAATCAAGTGAACGGGACTCCAAAAGTCCCATAATTTGGAGCCCTTCAAGAGGTTCTCCTTTGAGATCGATTTGCATTTTACCAAGCAATTTCATGGTAATACGCTCCAACTCCCGCACTGATTCTAACATGGGGTATTGTGTAATCAATCTGCCCATGCGCACCACCAATGATTGCATCAAGTTCCAAGATTGCAATTTTCGGTCTTGCCAACCTTTTCGCCCCGCTTCCTTTTCTTCTTCATTGATAATAGGCCGAATACACTCCAATAAATTCGAAAGTGCTTCAATAACATCTACTACTTTTCGGCTTCTCGCAGCCACGTACAGTTGTCGAAAAAAGGCATCGTACCGGCGCCCAAGTGAGTTCCCTTTTGCGGTATTTATATCTTCTTCGCCAACAAAAACGATGTTGTTTTTATTGATGTATTCCTGAATGTTCGCTAAGGTGTTTTTACCCTGTTGATTGAGCAGAGGGTGGCGAAGAAAAGCCATTAAACTGACATATCGAAGTCGCTTTCCATTTACATCAAACAAGCGAAAAAAGCCATCACACAGTGATTTATACTGGGTATGCGACATGGATTCCCCCATGGTCACATTGATGCTTTCATATTTCGCAGGAACTGATGGCAACAGTGAAGGTAGCACCCCATTGTCAGGAAGAACAAGCCCAATTTCAGTCTGATCACCTTCAATACCCTTGAGTTCCTGGTGGATGTATTGCATTTGGTTTACAGTACTACTGCTTCCTACAACTACCACTTTCTTGGGCGAAGCGAGAAAATGAGATGGGAGCTTCTTCGCATTCCCGAGATGCCTCATTTGTCGAATAAAATGACCAGCTTCTAAATTTTTTCTATCCACAAAGTAGCTATCGGCATCCCATATGACCGTGCACATTTCACGCTCTTGTAGCTTGGTGAGTAATTTCTGTTCAGCTTTGGTGAGGGCATTCAAACCGGCAACAACTAGATGTGACGCCCCAGTAGATTGGAAGAACCCGATAGGGTCTTCTGCTACTTTACGTGCAATGGCACCCCCATAAAACAGCCCAATTTTCCGCATGTGTTCCTGAAAGGAAGTATAGAGCGGCAGCAATTGATCCCAAAAACCAGCGAACCTCTTTTGCGTAGTTGTCCACTCTTCTTCCCCAAAACTCCATTCATCAATTTCTTTGAAGTCGCGAATGTTCTTGAAAAGGTGTTTCGGATTAATGAGGTAGTGATCAATTTCATTGAAATCGGTCAGCAAGGTGCTTCCCCATTGCAAGAAATACTCAAAAGTGTCTGAGTTATTCGTTGTGTTTTTGTGGCAAATGTAAAGTTCAAAGGTGAGGTCCAATGAATCACCTCTTTTCAGTTTAGACATGTCTGTCATGAGCTCTGAAAGCGTAGTGATTTTCGGAAGCCAGCCATGATAGCCTTTTCTTTTCAGCTCGCGCTTAAGAAATATCCCAGCTCGTTTTCCGGGAAGCACAACTGTCACCTTTCGAAGGTGATCTCTATGATCTTCTAATAATTGGTCAGCTAAATCAGCTAGAAAACTACTCACGTTGGTCAGACTTGGAATCGTCTAATTTAAATCCATTACGTATAAATCCAATGAATTCTTTGAACCCTTTTTTTGTAAAGATGGAAGACAGTACATTCCCAACAGATTCCTTTGTCTCCTCTGAGGCAGAAACCACTTGTTCCACTGGTGTTGGCGCTGCAATTGTGTTCTCAGATGGAGGTGGCAAAATAAGATCTTCTTCTGCAACTGGAGCGGCAATCCCATTTTTATGAAGGATTCCCTGCAGCTCATCTGCCACTTGAAATCGTTCTTTGGCTTCTTTGTGGTATCCGAGTTGCTCTTCGAGCATTCCCAAATTATTCATGGCAATGGCATCTTCTGGATCCAATTCAATGGCTTTTTTGTAGTCTGCTAATGCACCTTCGTAGTCCTTCAAGGCCGTTTTAATCCAAGCTCGTGAAGAGTATCTGTAGCTGTAATCTGGCTGATATAGCGCTGCTTTGTTCAACTCATTCATGGCTTCAAAGCCCCTACCAAGTTGAAATAAGCAAACACCGTGATCATGCAACAGGTCAGGGTTTTCAGGAAGCTCTTTCAGCGCCTTTCCATAAAGCTCGAGTGCTTCAGCCCATTTCTGTTCCTTTCCAAATTCGAGTGCTTGTTTCCAGTGAATATTTTCCATCTTTCGGTAAAGTTACGACCTGTGAGCGAATTGACCTTTCCTATTTATTGTGAAATCAATGGTGGAGCCTCCATTTTCATCATCCACTCTCCTTCAGAATTAACCGAATTTCAACGTATAGGTTCACGCTTTATGGAGCATAAATTAGTCGCTAAGATTTTACCTGAACGAAACTTGTTGAATGATATGATAGAAAACCTTGAGAACAGGTGGCCTAGAATTTCCGAAACGGACTTCAAACAGCAACTTGAAGAAGCGAAACAATAACCCTTTCTCGCCTAACAATATCTCACAGCAAGCGAGTTCGTTTACTTGATGTGATCTCTTAGATTCTCCTTGGTTTGTTCTGGTAGATCAGTCAGATCAAGAAGCATTAGGCCGTCAGTGTTGGCGACTTGATCGTTTCACTACAACTAACTGATGAACACAACTGTGTTTTGACTGTCAGAGAAAGGAAGAGCAATTTGTAGGTAAAATCTTCTCTTTCTAGTAGTGTCGGTAGCTTGAATTTTATAATTTCATCCTATGAAGAAGAAGTTGATTTATGCCATCCTGCCGCTACTACTACTCGGATGCACAAATTCACATTCTCCGTTTGCACCGTGCGAACAATTTGACATCCAAGGGCACCGAGGTGCTCGAGGTTATTTGCCTGAAAATAGTATCCCCGGATTCGTTCTTGCTCTTGAACAAGGGGCAACCACATTGGAAATGGACCTTGTTGTATCAGCAGATGCTGAATTGGTCTTGAGCCATGAACCTTGGCTTAATGAGAAAATCTGCAATGATACGGAAGGAAGCGATCTTGAGGCTGGACAAGTGAAGAACTTGTACGAAATGTCTATGGACGAAATTCGAAGTTGCGATTGCGGAACGAAAGGAAATCCCGATTTTCCAGAACAATCTCCAATGGCAACCTCAAAACCAGCGTTGTGGGAAGTCATAAGCGTAACTGAAAAGCTCAGAACCAAAGGAGACTCCATACTACCCAACTACAACATTGAGCTAAAGTTTAAAGATGAGTGGGTCAACACCTACCATCCTGAAGCTGCACAGTTTGCCTCTTTGGTTATCGGCGAGCTGCGGGAATTGGGAATTGTTGATCGAACATGTATCCAATCGTTCAATCAGAATGCTTTGGAAGCTGTGCATGCAATAGCACCTGAGATTTGTACTACTTGGTTGATTGACGAAGAGCAGGACTTTGCCACGAACGCCACGGCATTGTCTTTCATCCCTTCCATTGTAAGCCCCTACTATTCCGACCTAACCCAAGAACACGTTTCATTTGCCCACGCTAAGGGAATGAAGGTTATTCCCTGGACTGTCAATACTGAATTGGAAATGACGAGACTCATCGGAATTGGCGTGGATGGAATCATTACTGATTATCCGGACAAACTATTTGATTTGATCACACAAGAAGAGGGAAAGAAAACCTCTTAAACGGAAAAAGCGTGCAATGCACGCTTCAAGTCCGTATTTTGGTTAAGGAAGAAAGGTCTTACTCTTTATTCGTCGACTAATATACGACATTTATTTACATTTTAACGCGTTTCGACGAAATTATTCACTTATAAAAACTACCTTCTCTACTTTCAGTGCCTTCATTCTTCTCTTCGTGATTCTCTTTTCCTCGTGCAAAACTTCGTCTGATGTTGTGTCAAACAATTGGATCCAAAAGCGGAAATACACGAAAGGCTATTTTGTAGCAAACAAGGCTAAGAAGAAAAGCGATAAAGTTCAACATGCAGTCAAAGCAAACGAGACAGTGCAACTAGCACACGATCCGATAATTGCCGAAATCACTCCACTTCCGCTCACACCCTTGAAAACGTTCAACTCCGTTAATTCGAACCATTCCACTCCAAGTGAATCGAACGAAGCCAATACGAAGGAGGCGCGAAAAGCACTCGAAAATCAATGGCACAATTCAGCATTCATTGGCGATGAAACAGTGAACCTTGCTTCAGAAGCTACCGTCTTCAAACCATTGGATAAGGCGAAAAGGATGGACGACACAGAATTTATCCTTATTGTTATTCTGTGTGTTGTTTTACCTCCTTTAGCTGTCTTTTTGATGTACGACATAAGCACGTAGTTTTGGATTTCTTTTTTATTGACGCTTCTATTCTGGGTTCCGGGAGTCATCTACGCGTTGATCTTGGCTTTCGATATTTATTAAGCGGAAAACCAGCAAAGTAAAAGCATTCAATTACCTTTGCACCGCCGAACAAGGTTCGATGTGCGAACAATGAAGGCAATTGAAAATATAATTTAATGAAAGTACAGGAAAACCACACGATTCGCGTGCATTACAAAGGCACCCTGAATGATGGAGAAATGTTTGATTCTAGTGAAGGCCGCGAGCCACTTGAGTTCACTGTTGGAGCTGGACAAGTAATCCCAGGTTTTGATGCTGCCGTTCTAGGCATGGAAGTAGGTGAAGACAAAACGTTTGACATCCCTGCAGATGAGGCATATGGTCAAATGGATGAACGTCTTGTTCAGAAAGTTGAGCGTAGCCAGCTTCCACCTGAATTGAACCCTGAACCAGGAATGATGCTTTCTTCAACGATGCCTGACGGTCAGCAGATCCCAGTTAAAGTTGCTGAAGTAACTGAAGAGCACGTAATGATCGATGCCAACCATCCACTTGCTGGAAAAGACTTGACATTCGCTATCTCTCTTGTAGAGATCGTGAAATAAGAAAACCCATAGTAAAAAGCGTCTTTACTCGTGTAAGGACGCTTTTTTTACGTCCATACATTTATTCTGAACGGCTATAAATCAATTGTTTCATGGAATCAATCCATGGCTAACTTGACCACATGACCGTTTATTCCATTGCTCCAAAAGCAGACCTTACAGCACACGAAATGTGTTGTATTGTTCGGGCCTGTTACCATCCTCAACTCCAATTGGCGCTTGAAATGATTTCTCAATTGGGAATTCATCCATCTGAATGCCTGCGCTTGAAAGCAACAGATATTTCCATTGAGCTCGCATTAATAACCATAACCAATGCTTCAGGAATGGTGCGTATACTTCCGTTACCTCCCGCATTGCTGAGCCGCATCCCTTCCTTTCTTTCGTCGAATTACCTTTTCAGCAACAAAAATGGCCAACCTTTTTCCATGCGAAGTTTGCAACTAGAAGCGCAAAAAGCTTCCAAGAGGTGCAGCATTCATTTGCGTTATGGTGTGTGCACCTTCAGACACGCTTTTGCTGAAAACCTTGTCAAACAAGGGGTCTCAGATGAAATCATTATGGATTGGCTTGGAATAGTTCACCGTAAATCGGTTAAACGGTATCATTGAATTTCCAACCTTTACATGAAACGTCTCCCGCGAACTGGATTTAATTATCGAAATTGAAATCATGAAATACCTCATCGCAAGTTTACTCATTGCTTTTTGTTTCAGCGCCCACGCCCAAACACAGGAGGCCCCTTCCGCCCCTAAAGGCAAAGAAGCTATTTACGCCAAAGATAAAAGAGGCGATAACGTCTGTACTTACCAGAAAGGCACGAAATTAACACCGAAAAATTTTCACAAGAAGCAACGAAGACGCAGAAAAGCGTTGCGAAAATCTGGCTATTACTTTTTCGGTTGTCCTTCATTCTAACTAAGTGAATCATGAAGCACCTTATCTTATTATTCATGCTCTTCTTTTCGTTGAACGCAGCAGCGCAATCGGCTAGCAATTCGTCAGAGACGGTGGCTACAGAACACGCAATCATACAAGATTCCCACGGAGACAATGTCTGTTCGAAAGATGAAAAAGTCTTGCCCAAAGAGGCCGTCCAGAAACCTTCAAAACAACGGAGAAGATATAAGAGAAGACGGTTGAAGCGCTACCGTTGTATTTACTTCTACTAAACTTTAACCGTTTCTTCGTATTTTAGGGCTTCACAACCTAACCAATGAAGAAGCTTTTTATACTCTTGCTGTGCACAGCATTTTCCCTTGTCTCATTTAGCCAAGAACTCGTTCAAGGACTTCCAAAGCAGGCTACAAGACAGGAAATTCAAACGGCCTTACACGACGGATATGTTACTCCATCTGCTCGAGGCATTGAAACACCACCTGATTTCCCGAACATTCGAGCAGCAGCTGAATGGGAAGAGATTCAAGCCCTCACCATCGCCTGGCAGGGGTATTCTGGCATCTTGAAGCAAATTGTTGCTGCTGCAGTGAACGAATGCGAGGTTATTGTACTGACCGAAAATGCCACAACTACACAAAACTATCTTTTGAATGGAGACTTTGGAGGCCCAGTTGACTTGACCAACGTGACCCTCATTACTACTCCATTAAACTCCATTTGGATGCGCGACTATGGCGCTAACACCGTTTATGGAGATGAAGTTGATGACTTGTTCCTGGTTGACTGGATTTACAACAGACCGCGACCAGACGATGATGTTTCTCCTGAAGCCGTTGCTGACTATTTAGGACTAGACCTTTACAGCACCACCGCTGACCCCAACGACTTGATGAATACCGGAGGAAATTATATGTCTGACGGATTTGGGACTGCCTTTGCTTCTGAGTTAGTCATTGAAGAGAATCAGGGTGGAAACACCGGTTGGGGAACCCAATACCCAAATCAAAATGAAACGGAAATTGATGGTATCATGAATAGCTTCATGGGAATTGATACCTACATCAAAATGCCTAACCTTCCTTTCGATGGTATCCATCACATCGACATGCACATGAAGCTTATCAATGAGGAAACCATATTGGTGAGTGATTACCCGGAAGGAGTAGCTGATGGACCTCAAATTGAAGCGAACATTAACTACGTACTGAACAACTTCACCACGAAGTTCGGAACACCATTTAACATTGTGAAGCTCCCTGTACCTCCCCAAGCTTCGAATGGAAACTACCCTGATCAAGGAGGATGGTATTGCACTTACACGAACTCTGTTTTCGTGAACAATACCGTTTTGGTTCCAACGTACTACACCGAATATGACACCACTGCCCTTCGTATCTACCAAGAGCAGCTGCCTGGTTACAACATTGTACCAATCGACTGTGACAATTCTGGAAACGCCATTATTTCTGCCAGTGGAGCCATCCATTGCATTACACAAAGTGTTGGGGTTGAAGATCCCTTTTTGATTAGTTATGCGTGTCTTCCACTTTCGGATGATGAAGCGCAAGATTATACCCTCGAGGCCTATATTAACCACAGAACGGGTGTGGCCAACGCTACGCTTTTCTACACAACTGATTTGGATGACCCATATGTTGCGCTGCCCATGACGAATACCATGGACAATAACTGGGAAGCGACCATCCCTGCTTTTCCTTTCGGCACTACAGTATATTATTATGTCGAAGGAGTTGCTGTAAGTGGCAAGGTTCAAAACAACCCAATGCCTGCACCCCTTGGCTACAAGTCGTTCCAAATCGTAAATGAAGTGCTTGGATGCACAGATCCTACTGCCTGCAACTACGATGAAACAGCCACACTAGATGATGGTAGCTGTGTTCTTCCTGACGGATGTACAGATGTTGCCGCGTGTAATTACAACCCAGCAGCAATTTGCGATGACGGCTCTTGCATCATAGGTGAATTGAACACGCTGATCATAGAAACTGATTGTTGGGGCAACGAAACATCTTGGAACATTCAGGACGAATTCGGAACGGTGCTGGCCAACGGAAACGGATACAATGATCAAACAACTTACACCATTGATGTTTGCCTCGGAACAGGGTGTTACGACTTCTTCATTTTCGATAGTTTTGGAGACGGTATGGCTGGAACAGCATCGGGTTGTGATGTAGATGGTTATTACCAATTCTTGGATGCAGAAGGGACTCAGCTTTTCGAAATGACGCAAGTCAATTTCGGGGACGGAACTTCTCATAGCTTTTGCATCACGCAGGCAATTCTTGGGTGTACCGATGTGACTGCTTGCAACTACAACGACTTGGCAACCGACGATGACGGAAGTTGTGTACTTCCAGATGGTTGTACAGATAGCGCTGCCTGTAACTACGACGCTTCAGCTACCTGTGACGATGGTTCGTGTATTCTTCCGGACGGCTGCACGGATAGTGCTGCGTGTAACTACAACGCTGCGGCTGTATGCGATGACGGAAGTTGTCTTCTTCCAGATGGATGCACCAACTCAGAAGCATGCAATTATGATCCAGAGGCTACGTGCAATGACGGCTCGTGTGACTTCATGAGTTGTCTTGGGTGCACCATTCCGGAAGCATGCAACTACGACCCGCTGTATACCATTGAAGACGGAAGTTGCCTGTTCCCTACTGTTTGGTATGTTGATGCAGATGAAGACGGCTTTGGAGATCCTCTTTTCCCAATCTCATTCTGCGATAATGCACCAGCTGGTGCGGTGAATAATAGTTTAGACTGTGATGACACGAATCCAGATATGTACTTTGGTGCTCCTGGTACCTTTGAAGGAATAGACAACGATTGCAACGGAACTATTGAAGGCAACGAACTCTTACCTTCAACTTGTTTAGGAGACATAGACGACAATGGAATAATCAATACAGGAGATTTGTTGATGCTTTTAGCAGATTACGGATGCCTTGAAAATTGTTCGGCCGATCTCAACGACGACTCCATTGTGAACACCGCCGACCTGCTAATTCTACTTGGCGTTTACGGCGAATTTTGTCCTTAGAAAATTAAAAAGCCCTGAAGATTTTCTTCAGGGCTTTTTCGTTATCAATTCTACTTACCGGTTAGTTTCCTAACATCTTTCTGGCAACATCAGCACCAAGCAGTTCCGTGAGGATACCATTGTTCCCTTTCTGTTCTCCCGAGATGTATACTTCAGGCAAGGTCAAAGCAGAGATGGCTTGTGCCACTCCAATGGCTACTTCCTTATCAATTTGAGCTCTATCCTGCGGTGAAAGTCCGGCTGCCACGAGCTTCGAGTTTTCGTAGTACGATGCGTCGGCGGCCACTTTCTTACGAGCGGCTCTTAATTGTTCCGCCTCGAGGTTTAACTTTTCTTCTTCTACAATGTAGACAGCTGCTTTTGCTTTTGTTTCAGCGGCAATGGTTTCCTTGATCTGCATTTTCTCCAATCTAGCTCGTTCCTCTGCCTTCTCACGCTCTCCTTTCTGGATAGCCTTTTGAGTTGCATAGTATTCCTTTTCTGCTTCTTGTTTTTCCAACTGAGTTTGCGCTACCTGTTCTTTCTGAAGTTGTAGTCTCGTATCGAAGCTTGGCTCCCAGTCAATGTTGGTTACTGCCGCTTGAATTACGGTCAGTCCGTACTTTTTCAATGAGTTCGAAGTATCACGCATTGGGTCTCCTGCAGCATTTTTACGGATTCGATAAGCGCGTTGTTTTTCAAGGCTAGCGGCTCCGCTAACAACGGTTCGCTTGACCGTTGAATCTCCAATGACATCCACTTTGGCAGAATCAATGTCCTCCTCTGTCAAGTACATTCCGTTTTCAAGTTGATCACGCAAGTAGTAATCAAATTGCGCCGAGGCTCCTGAGATGTATTCCTGGGCACTCATTAGCTTGCATGTATTCTTCAACGCTTGTTCGTACACAGGAATAATTCTTCCGTAAACGAGGCGCTCTTCTGAACGGTTTTTGTCTGCCATATCGAGGAATTTCGCTTTGTCTTTGTAGTTGATGCCAATCACAAGCGATGTAGCAATATCTGCCTTGATGGCGTCGGAAAATTCACGCTGTTTTGCGCGTTGGTAGTAGATTCCCTCTTCCCGTGGAGATTCTTCATTCAAGATATCTTGAATAGGAATTTCGAAACTCATTGGAATCAATCGTCCCCAATACTTGAATTTAATTCCTTGTGAAGTGATGGCTTGGTCTCCACCCCATAGGTATTGGACTGCATAAGCCGTACCCGGCTTGGCATAGAATGTTAATCCGTTCAAACCAGCGACGATAATACCGGCAAAAATAAGCAGCACAGCTCGGCTTGTTGTAATTCCTTTGAGTACAGGAATCTTTTGTTTGACTGAATCTGGTAGTAAAAATACTGCCACGGCGATGGCGAAAAGAATAGCGGCTATAAGCCCTAGAATAAAGTTCATAGATGATTATTTGGTTTATCTACTCATAGTAAATGAAAAGAGGCTTCGAAATCCCAACGAAATGACGAACGGATAAAAAACCACTCCAGGCGATCAAAAATAATTCTGGAGGAGGAAAATAGGATTGTAATCTGCGTTTGAGTTGAGCACAAAACGCTTCAAATCATTCACTTTTAATCGGAATGGAGGGAATCGGTGAAGAAAAATGTATCTTTGTTGGCTCGCTTTTTGCGAGAAATAGTACAACGATCTTTGATTTCTGGGGCTGATTATGGCTTTGACAGCAAGATGACTGGATAAGCAAGCATGTCGAGCATGTGTACTTTCGCTCGTTAATATGAGGGTACAACGTCAGAAATGACAACACTTCTTTTGCGCTCGCGGCGTAATCAACTAAGTTGATTACCCTAATTCGTCGTCCCTAGGGGACCGAACGAGCTGTCTCTTTTATAGGTTCGGATCTTATCCTATAATCTTGAGGCATCGATAAATAGATCTAGCGATGGTAGGACCCGACTGCCTTAGCGAAATCTACTGGGATAAGCTTTTGAAGGGGCGCTGATGTCCATTCACTTGCCGAAAACTAATCATCAGCTAAGCATGTAGAAACCTTATACTTTCCTTGTTTGGACGCGGGTTCGACTCCCGCCAGCTCCACCAAAAATAAACCCGCTCAATTGAGTGGGTTTTTGTATTATCGTAAAAAATAAAATTATGAAAACAAAATTATCCTTATCTATTCTTGGTGTATATAACACATTAATGGGTTTAATTATGTTGTTCTTTGCTGCGGCACTTGCAAATAAGATTGTTATTTCAGAAAACGCTGATGTATTAAGAATGGGAGAATTATTCCACTACGGCCTGTCACCAGCTCTCTTAATCATTGGGCTAATGTTATTTCTTTCAAGAGACTGTTCAATTGAAACAGCTAAAAAACTTTTACTGGCATACATTATTGGTACAGTCGTTCTTATGTATGTATTCTTTGGAATAATGGCAGATGAATCGTTAATGAATTTTAGTATTGAA
>JAQWQB010000107.1 GCA_029245065.1 Flavobacteriales bacterium
TCATGAATACTGCAGTAGATCAGCAGTGTGAGAAATACATCAAAGAGCACAAGATGGAAGCAAAAGTAGAAGCTGTATTGAAGGCAAAGTGGGAAGACCAAGGACTGACACGTCCGACTTACCAAGGAGAATTGCCAGAAGGAAACGACGGACTAGGTCTCATGCTTCTCGGTTGTACCGGCGACGAAGTATTGCCATTGGAGGTATACAATGACATCAAAGCGAAAACATTAAGTGCTGTTCGTGGAACTGTTCAGGCAGATATTCTAAAAGAAGATCAGGCACAGAATACGTGCATATTTTCTACAGAATTTGCCCTCAGATTGATGGGGGATGTACAAGAGTATTTCATTGATGCTAACGTTCGAAACTTCTACTCTGTTTCGATTTCAGGGTACCACATCGCCGAAGCTGGAGCGAATCCGATAACGCAGTTGGCGTTCACCATTGCCAATGGATTTACCTACGTTGAGTATTACTTGAGCAGAGGCATGGACATCAACAAGTTTGGTCCAAACCTATCGTTCTTCTTTTCAAATGGTATTGACCCGGAATACGCGGTGATTGGTCGGGTGGCAAGAAGAATTTGGTCAAAAGCCCTGAAAATGAAGTACGGGGCGAATGCTAGAGCCCAAATGTTGAAGTATCACATTCAAACTTCGGGAAGATCATTGCATGCTCAGGAAATTGATTTCAACGACATTCGAACGACGTTGCAGGCCTTGTATGCTATTTATGATAACTGCAACTCGCTTCATACCAATGCTTATGACGAAGCAATTACCACGCCTACAGAAGAGTCAGTTAGACGCGCAATGGCTATTCAGTTGATCATCAACAAGGAGTTAGGTTTAGCGAAGAACGAAAATCCACTTCAAGGTTCATTCATCATTGAAGAGCTTACTGAACTTGTAGAAGAAGCAGTGCTCTCAGAATTCGATCGAATTACGGAAAGAGGTGGAGTGCTAGGTGCTATGGAAACCATGTACCAGCGAAGTAAGATCCAAGAGGAGAGCATGCACTATGAAATGCTGAAGCATACAGGTGAGTTCCCGATTATTGGTGTGAATACATTCTTAAGTAAGGATGGATCTCCGACCATTGTTCCAGGAGAAGTTATTCGAGCTTCACAGGAAGAAAAGGACTACCAGATAACCATGTTGGAGAATTTGAACAAATGCAACGAAAAGCAAGTTCAAGACGGACTCAAACGTGTCCAGGATACGGCCATTGCCGGTGGAAACATGTTTGTTGAACTCATGGAAGTTTGTAAGAGCGCCAGTCTTGGCCAAATTACAGAGTCTATGTTTGAGGTAGGCGGACAGTACAGAAGAAACATGTAAAAAAGAGGGCTTTCTAAAAGACTTCTTGTAACTTAAGTAGTAGTGGTAATACTCGCATACATAGTAGGGCTCTACGCGCTTATTTTTCTCTTGTACACCTTGTTTCAAGAACAGATTATTTTTCGTTCTAACCGAAGAAAACAACAAGGAAAATACCGAATCAGTGCCAGGTTTGAAGAGCTCCAATACGATACCCCTCATGGAGGAAGTATTCACGGTGTACTTATGCATCCGAAAGAGGAATCAAAAGGCCTCATTTTCTATTTACACGGCAATACAGGTAGCATAAAACGCTGGGGAGTTGTGGCCCAAGAACTTCTAGACCTTGGTTTTGATGTGTTTATCATGGATTACAGAGGGTATGGGAAAAGCAAGGGGCGAAAATCAGAACGGGTCATGCATTCAGACGCACGACATGTATACCAACAACTGGCGCCGAATTATGATTACAACGTGGTTTATGGGCGAAGTTTAGGCGCAGCATTTGCAGTGCGTTTAGCTTGTTTGGAAAAGCCTAGTAAGCTTGTTTTAGAAACTCCTTTCTTCAGTTTGCTCAGCCTCGCCCAAAAGATTATTCCCTTCTTGCCAATGCGAGCTATTTTGAGATTTCCGATGCGCTCTGACCGATTAATAGACAAGGTAGAGTGTCCTATCATCATTTTCCACGGAACCAAAGATCGAATAGTGCCCTATGCATCGGGTTTCCGATTGTATTCCGTTGTCAAGGATAGGGAAGACGTAGAAATGGTCACCATCCAGGGTGCAACGCACAACAACCTCAATGCTTACCCAACCTTCTGGGAAAAGTTGAAGCTATTCCTACAGTCTTAACGAGTTGCCAAATCGGCAATCAAAAAAAAAGGCCACGTTAGAAAGTGGCCTTTTTTGCAATCTGTTTATAAACTTATGTTAGTCACAAGCCGTTCCGAAGAACGCAAGGAATTCAAGCATGTCAGCTTGTGAAATAATTCCATCTCCGTTCATATCAACGTCTGTGTCACAATCGATATTACAACCGTAGAATTGCAGCATCATCAGCAAGTCACCAATGTCGCGGTTCCCATCATTATTGAAATCACCTTCACATGGTAGGATGAGTACTTCGTCTCCAGTAACCTGACCGTCACAGTTGTTATCAATGTTCTCTGCTGTTCCAGCGGCACCAGGGTAAACATCGTCGCGAGAATCATCACAATCTTCGGCGTTGTCAACGTAACCTGCAGGTTGTTCGCATGCCAACATATTTATTTCCACGTCTCCAAATCCGTCGTTGTCTCCATCTAGGAACCAAGTAGTCATGTCAATGGCATTTTCATCAAACTCACCGTTGCAGTTGTTATCAATGCCATCGCATAATTCAGGAGCATCTGGGTAAACATCGTCGCGAGAATCATCGCAGTCGCCTCCAGAGATCACATATCCTTGAGGTGCAGCGCATGCCACAATCGTATTGGCATCATCTCCGAATCCATCGTTGTCTGTGTCAGCGTAATAAATGCTTCCAGCTTCGACTGTGATGTAATCAATTTTTGACTCAGTATCTGTTTCAATGCCGTTTTCGGCAGTTAGAATAACGGTGTAGGTTCCTGGTGTGTCATAAACAACTCCAGTTGGATTCTGGTCAGTCGAAGAAGCAGGGTTACCTCCAGGGAAACTCCACATCCAGTTTACTGTTCCTTCTTCTGAAAGATCAGTGAAGTTTACAGCTTCACCTTGGCAAACGTTCGTGTTGTCAGCAGAGAAATCAACAAACTCGAAACCTGCAATAGTTTGGCAAGCTCCAATGGTCGTCAGCGTGTTGTGATAGTTTTCGTTCACAATATCAATAATGGAACTCACACAAACAGTCTGGTCAGTCAAACTTGCGTAGTAAACACGTACCATAGGAGTAGGAGTAAGGTACTTCGGCATGATTTGCTCGCTGTAGCTCAACGCCATTACTTTGTTTCCTCCCAAAGAACTTTGTGGGTTCACGTCATAAACGAGTGGGTCAACAAGGTTTTCGACACTTTGAATGGTCAAACCACTCAATTCGAATTCATATGCTACAATTTCATTGTCTGGATTGGTAACGTGCACGTCAACATATCCAAGGTCCGTGTTGATTTCACCAATACTCAACGTTACGTTGTGGTTCGGGTCAATAAACTCGGTATCCCAAACACAGTGATCATGAACACCCAATTCGTCAACGTGATCAGGCCCGTAGAATGTACAACCTGCAATCAATGCTGCGTCAGTGATGGTAATAACACCATCGCTATCCATATCAGTACAAGAAGTAACAACCGCATCGTTTCCAAGAATGTCTTGTATATATTGCTGTGCATCTGACACTTCAAGTTCAGCCGTGTTGTTCACATCACCTTGAACTACAATTCCAGGACAGTTGTTGGCACAATCAGGTTGTGATGCTCCAAATGGAACTCCTGCGCAGTCAAAGATGAGCGGACAATCAAGGCTCTTGGTAAAATCAATGATGTTACCGTCTACGTCTCTATCAAAAGAAACACATACTGCAGCCCAGTTATTTTCATAAGACAACTCGTATGAGCCATTCGCATCAGGAGATTGATCCCAGTTGGTACGAATCAATAGGGTGTAGTTACCCGCAGGTACTTCAGTGATGTCTACCCACTGACATGACAGTCCAGAAGAATAGATGTCACCACAACCAGCCGTTACTCCCATGTTTCCACAAGTATATTTTGCTTGACCGCCATCAGAGCACTCCAAATCAAGGACACAGAATCCATTCTTGAATCCAATTTGAGGCATTTCATTCCCGTCACCATCATAAAGCACATACTCGGCATAACCTTCGTAGTGCCAGTGGTTGTGACAATCATCGTATTCGAATTGATCTGGCTGATCGTTCGGGTCACCAATGAAGTAATCTTCTGTACCGATGTTCTTAATGTGCGTTGTAAAACGTAGAATCTGACGTTCTCCAAATCCTTGCATACATCCTTCGTTGACATAACAAGCATCGTTGTTCGTCAACGTTGTGCTGTACATACTGTCATGGAAAACATCACCCAACACTTCAAGGTCAGGACCAATAGACGGACATTGAATGTCGCCAGGGAAGTAGCACACATCATCAATTTCAGCAATTGGAAGGTAGTTACAAGCAGCAGGGTCAGTACATCCTTGGATTGGCCCCATGTATTCAATGAAGAAATCGAAACCATTTTCAGCGCAAACGTTATCTGCACCGCCAATTCTCAAGTAATATGTAAGTCCGCCTTCTAACAAAGGTGTAATTTCAGATTGTACACCACAGAAATCGTCGTTGTATGTTAACGTAGACTCGTTCGTGTCGTCGAAGTTCTCCATCAAACAGTAATCATACATCCAAATTCTCGTATCGCATGTTGCACGGTCACATGTTGTAATTCGGTATTGACCGTTGGCTTCTGGTGTGAATGTGTACCATGCGTTAGCGCTCGTTGAAGAGTGTTCTCCTTCGCCAATGGAAATGGTGTTGTTACAGTCAGATCCCGGAGGGCAATTCACACTCACGGCTTGCGAGTTAGCGAATTCGCCTCCTGACGCAATTTCAACTCCGTTCAATAACAAGCTATAAGACCCTTGTCCATATCCACAGCAAATACCATCGCCATATGAATCGTAGATTGTAAAGGTGTGGCAGTTATCAGCTAAACAAACAGTTCCACCGTTTGCATCGCCGTTTGCAACGGTGTTTCCAAATTCGTCAACCACATCCCAAGATGTTTCTTGAGGGTAGTTATCTTGAACAATAACGATCTCTAATTGAATGCCTGCGTCAATGATTACGTCTTGCGAAGAAGCAGCATCTCCATCGGCATCAGTTACGGTAAGCGTTGCTGTGTAAGTACCAGCTGTTGCGTAGTTTACAGAAGGGTTCTCGTCTGTACTCGTTGAAGGGGTTCCTCCGGGGAAGTCCCAACTGTAACCGGTAATGTTGCCCGTGCTTGCATTGGTAAACTGCACATCTGTAGCACCACAACTAGCTCCAGCGTCAAATGAGAACACAGATGCTAGCACAGGGTAGGTACATGAGCCGTCGTCTGTTGTAGCGCAACTAGAATAGTTCAATGCGGCAGGATCAGTACATCCATTGAGCGCGGTGCCCAATGCGAACGATTGCGTTTCTTCATCGCCATAGGCTGCATTGGCAGCAACAAGTTCAATGACAATATTCCCTTGATCATCCGTAATGGAGTAGTATCCGTCGATGGTACAACCCGAATAAGAAGAACCATTCATACCGTCCCCATACGTATCACTTATAGTAAAGGTGTAGCATCCGTCTGCGATCTCTAAATTTTCGGTAAAGTTTGATTGGTTGCCGTAGGTGCCAGTTGCTTGTTCAGCAACAACATTCCCATCTTGATCGGTAAGTTGCCAGCTGACTTCTCCACCCCAGCAGTCGGTGTCAATTGAGAAAACAAGGGCATTCTGTGCGTGAATTCCCGCTGAAAAGAAAAGCGCAGCGAAGAACAGAAGTGTTCTAGTAAGTTTCATAAGTTGTGAAGGTGTAAACAGTCCAACCCACAAGGTATGAAATAAATAAGGATTTCTACGGTTGAATTTCTAGATTTTCAAACGTCGCCCTACTCATTCAGCTGCTTCACCAGCGCCTGTGTTCCAATCCCATTGATCTTGAATTTTTTTCCAATGCTCAGGGTAGGGCGCATGAATTTTCATTTTAGCCCCATTGGGGTGCTCGAAAGCAATTGAATGAGCGTGCAAGAACAAGGCAGGCAGATGAAGATCGTCGCGAAACATGAAATTATGTTTGCGATCTCCATGTCTACTGTCTCCAATAATGGGATGTCTGAGGTGGGCAAAGTGAAGACGAATTTGGTGATACCGTCCCGTTTTTGGCACTACATTGACCAAACTATAACGAGATGTTTCGTACCTCGAAACCGAAATTGGTACTTCCACATGATGAGTAGTACTAAAGGCCGTCTCTGCTTCTTTGACGATATCCGAATTTTCGGCTTTTAATGGCTTGTCAACAACTCCTGACAGAGGCATAAATCCTCTGACCAGAGCAGTGTAGTGCTTCTCAACCGTGTGAGTAAGAAATTGCTCTTTGATGTAGTTCAAGGAGTCCGTTGACTTGGAAAACAAGATCACTCCGCTGGTCGGCTTATCCAATCGGTGTATTGGGTCCACTTTTACATTTAGCTCGCCTGCTAACCACCTGCGCAAATTCTCCGTTTCGTAGAAATCCATCGGCGTGCGATGTACCAACATTCTGCACGGTTTGAAAACGGCAACCAAGTGTTCATCTTCAAAAAGAATCTGTGGGCTTCCAATAGGAGTTTGTTTCATGGCAGTCTATGCAAATGATTTTGGCTATTTTCGAACCACGAATTTACCAACCTCAGACAACCATTTGCCTATAGAAATGGAATAATAATAAAGAGGTTCAGTATCTTCGCGGTTTTACTGTGCCAAATTGTGTGGTCAAGATGGCCATTTTCACAATAGGAAATGACGATTTATGAAAAGGATTTTACTTGCTTTAACCTTACTTATTAGTTCCCAAGCCATTGTTGCTCAGGTAACTGATATTCTTGTAGTGGTTGACACTGTGCATTGTGGTATTGTTGGTGAGACCGACATGTCCGGTTACATCACGTATGACGTCTTTGCTTGCTTTCAGAACGAAGACGATTTCCTTTCTGCTATATATGGGGAGCTATTGGATCAAGATGATCCACTTGTTTTTGAAGCAGATGAGGCTGATATTGTGGTTACGGATCCAGACGGTTGTGGATGCTTCAATGATCCGCTATTCGGTAGTTTTCTAGGAAATAATGTATTTCCCATTACCCCAGAAGCAGAATACGATACCTACTGGACAATAGGAATGGAGTCAAGTTTCGACGCGGGTAGTCTTGATTTTATTAGTTCTGTGCCGCTCACAGGAACCGTAGGAGACGACCCTTGTAGCGCAATGATTGATGATGGAGTGATTTTCTCCTTGAACGGAAGTCCAAACGGCGTAGCAGGACCAGATTTGAAAGTTCAAATTGGTCAATTTACAACGTGCAGCGAGTCGCTTTCTCTTCAGTTTTGTCTTCAAACTTTTCCATTAGGAGATGGAGGAAACCTGGTAGAAGAGTGCTTCGACAATATCCAATTAGCCAATCCGTGCCTAGACAATACGCTCGAAATTTCTCAACCTCTGCTTTGTTTTGGTGATGCAGCACAATTGAGCTGCGAAGGTCTTGGAAACGGAGAAATCACGTTCGAATTATTTGAAACGGACGGAACCGATACCACATTGGTGTCTACCCAAATTGATGACCCGGTGTTCGATAATGTCACCGAAGGAGATTACTACCTAAGTATCATGGATTCTTTCGGATGCAAAGACACAACAAACTTAATTTCAATTGTTGAGCCAGATGAGTTGCTCGTTACATTGGCGATGCCAGAAGACAACCTTTGCTTTGGTGACGTAATTGCAGATATCTGTCCAACCATTACAGGAGGAACGGTACCGTACACAATTGAAGCGGTAGGTCCTGACTCGGAAGTTGAAGAAATTGAACTTGACGAATGCTTTGAAAATTTAGGCTGTATTGACGGTCAAGGGAATTATGACATTATCATTACCGACGACAATGGTTGTGTGGCCGAAGCTGATACTGTAGTCTTCTGTCCAGCTGATTTGGTTATCACAACAGAGCAAACAGTTATCGATTGTTTCGGAGACGATGACGGCGAATTAGAAATTAACATCACAGGAGGAACAGGGGAATTAACCATTGACCTTGATACTCCTGGTTTTGTGCAAATTGTCCAAGAAGGACCGGTTGATATCGAAGTGTTGGATATCGTTCCAGGCACCTACACGCTAACCGTAGTAGATGAAAACAATTGTTCAACTTCAGAAGAATACGTATTCGAAGAGCCAGCTGAAATCATTGTAGATTATACTTCCACAGATATCCAATGTTTTGGAGAATGCAGCGGAACGGTAGAGTTCATTGCAAGTGGAGGTACCGGCGATTTAGTATTCACTATTACAGACTTAGAAGGCGGTGCAGCTGATCAAAGTGCGTTGTGCGCTGGCGATTACGAAGTGATCATTACCGATGCAAACAATTGTCAAGCAATTGATACCGTAAACATTGTAGAACCATTACAGATTCAGTTCACAGCGGCAACTACAGACGTTACCTGTTTTGGAGCTGGTGATGGAACCATTTGTATCTCTGACGTAATCGGTGGAGTGGGAGTTGTTCAATGGCAAATCGTGTCACCTCCAACACAAGCAACTGATCTTGGGACGTTGCCATGTTTTGAAATGCTTCCTGCTGAAACATATGTTGTCAATCTCGTTGATGAGGTAGGTTGTACAATCCCTATCAACGGATTGGAAATTGTGGAGCCGGACGAAATTCTCATTGATTTTGAAGCAACCAACGTTTCTTGCAATGGCTTTGGAGACGGTGAAATTGTTGTCACTACGATTGGTGGAACTGGCGAAGTGACTATTACTTCTCCAGCCTCTCTAGTTGATTTGATTCCTGGCGATTACAACATAATCGTCATGGACGAAAGCGGTTGTCAAGACTCTGTTCTTACCAGCATTACAGAACCAGAAACATTAACAATCGAAGTGCTTTCTACAACAGTTATTGGTTGTGGAGGTGATTGTGACGGAACTGCTGATATCGACCTGAATGGTGGATCCGGTGAATTGGTGCTTTTCTTGAATGATGTGGCATCTGTTCCATTCGGACTTTGTTCTGGAGATTACGAAGCCATCGTACTCGATGAAAACCTTTGTACTGATACCGCTCAATTCGAAATTGTTCAGCCAGATCCGATTGAATTTATCATAGACATCGCAAACGTTACCTGCACAGGGATGAACGACGGTGAAGTGACCATCATTCCAATTGGAGGTACAGGTCCGTTGAACTTCGAAATCCTAGAAGATGTAGATATCTTCAATTTGTTCGAAGGTGAGTACACCGTACTAGCAGAAGATTCTACCGGGTGCTTTGCAGATTCAACCTTTACCATTGGAGCAGACATTACCACTGATTTAGATGTTTCGTTGTTCACTTCACCTGTAACATGTTGGGAAGAGGCTGATGGAACGGCTACAGCTGCCGTAACAGGAGGCGAATTGCCAATTTCATACCAGTGGAACGACGAAAATGCACAAACAACAGCAACTGCTGTAGGATTGCCGGAAGAAGTATACTCTGTCACTGTCACTGATGCCATTGGTTGCACACTTTCTTTCCTTGTTGAAGTGGAACCAACTGTTGGCTGTTTCTTCATCGCTGATGCCTTAACACCAAACGGTGATGGAGCAAACGATGAATGGGTAATTGGTGGATTAGAATACTTCCCTAATTCAACGGTGCAAGTCTTCAATAGATGGGGACAGCTACTATTTGAAAGCACAGGATACGCTACGAGATGGGATGGAAGATTTAAGAGCAACTTGCTCCCTATTGCAGACTACTACTACGTCATCACATATGACGAAGCGAAAGATCCTATTACCGGAACCGTAACGATTAAATACTAAGACCGATGAAGAAGTTAATAATCCTAGTTGGAGCCCTTTTCCTTTTAGTAGGAAGTGCATCTTCTCAGCAGTTGGCTAGAAGGTCTCAGTTTATTTTCAATACGTACCTATACAACCCAGCTGTAGCGGGAACGAAACTCTATTCACCAATCATGGCTTCGTACAGAAACCAATGGGCTGGTTTTGATGGAGCACCAACGACCGTGATGTTGAGTGGACACACTGCATTGCCAAACAAGATCGGTATTGGAGGTATCTTTTTTAGTGACAA
>JAQWQB010000011.1 GCA_029245065.1 Flavobacteriales bacterium
CTGACAACCCAGGAGATGGAGTAACATTCATGGACATTAGTTTCAATGCTGGATCAGTAGAGAATTTCTTCGATGAATTTTGGGTGTACGATGGTGATAGCGATGCAGCTCCACTTTTAGCAGGACCAATTTACGGAGACCTTTCAGGGTTGAGCTGGGTAGCTACAAATCCAACTGGATGTATTACGATTCAAGTAACTCCTGATGGATCTGTTTCTTGTGGAAGTGGTTCGCAAACAGAGTGGAATTACGACGTTGGTTGCACGCAAGGTGGACCTCAGTATGAGTTCGCTTGGACGCCAGAAGAAGGACTTTCTGATCCAACCAGCCCAACACCAGATGTATTAAGTATCAACGGAACAACGGTTTACACCTTGTCTGCTTGGCCGCTTGGTCATCCTGACTGTGTTTCATTTGATGAAGTAACAGTTTTCCCGGCTTTCGAATTTGAAGTAGATTCTTCAGACCCATCTTGTTTCGGAAACGATGGAGTAATTTCAATTGATATTGACGGCGGAACAGGAACCCCGCCTTGGAATATCGAGTTCTTTGAGGAAGGAGTACTTACAGATACACAACAGTCTGCCGGCGGACTCACAGAATATACCGACCTTTTCCCTGGTAACTATACACTTTCTGTTGCCGACGAATTCGGTTGTGAATACATCAATGAGATTGTCATCAACTCTCCGCCAGAATTGGTCTTCGAACTATCTGTTGACACCTTAATTTGTGTTGATGGTACAGCGTTGTTAGAAACGAGTTCAGCAATGGATGATGATGATTCTTGGACATACACATGGGATGGAGGTCTTGGTATTGGAGATCTAGTATTCGCCTCACCAGACGTGACTACAGTTTATTCAGTTTTCGCTACCGACGATGCTGGGTGTGATTCAGAACCACAACAAGTTGAAGTGGCACTTCGCGATAGCATTACAGTTGAAATAACAGGCCCAGCATTGATTTGTGGTGGTGAAGATGCATTCTTGGAAGTGACCAGTACAACAGGCGGATTTGGAGAGCCTTACTCATACAACTGGACATTCAATGGAGGTACTATTGGTGACGGACTTGATGTGACCAACCTTCAATTCCAAACTGGCACGTATTGTTTAGCAGCTACGGATGGTTGTGAAACTCCTGAAAATGTGGCCTGCTTTGAAGTAGTGATTGAAACTCCGTTGAATGTGGCTTTTGAGGCTGACACCACAAGAGGTTGTTTCCCAGCGGGAATGAACTTTACGAACTTATTGGATCCGGCGAGCTACGAAACAAGTCTTTGGGACTTCGGTGATGGAGCTTTCTCTTCAGAACAAGATCCACCTCACGTATACGAAGCACCTGGTTTTTACGACGTTTCGCTGACGGTTACCACCTCACCAGGATGTGTTTACTCTGTGAATTACCCGAATTACATTACAGTGTATGACAACCCAACGGCAGGATACCACGCGACGCCACAACCGACGACCATGCCAGATACAGAAATCAGCTTTTTTGATTACTCTATTGGCAACGTAGTAGATTACTTCTGGGTATTTGACACTTTAAATTACCAAGGAACTTCGACCGAAATGAACCCGGTATTCCAATTTCCTATGTCGCAAGGAGGTAACTATCCTGTAACATTAACCATTACGGATGCCAACGGATGTAAGGATCAATTGACGCGTTATATTCAAGTAAATGACTTGTTGAATATTTTTGTACCTAATAGTTTCACTCCTAACAACGACGGCATAAACGATGTCTTCTTCGTGACTGGAACTGATATTGATCCAGATCGCTTCGAACTACAAGTGTTCAGCAGATGGGGAGATAAAGTATTCGAAACAACAGATATGGAAGTTGTTTGGGATGGCGACGTTCACAATGGAGATTACTATACCCAAAATGATATTTACACTTGGAAACTGATTGTATACTCACTGACTACAGCTGAGCGTTTAGACTTATCAGGGTCAATAATGATAATGAGATAGGGTTACCACCCTTTCCACCCAACTAAAGCGCGGAGAGAAATCTCCGCGCTTTTTTTATGTCGTATAGCTGCTTTCGAATGAGATTCATTTAACTTGTGGCGACTATACACTGCGCATGTCTCATCGAATACCGACACAGTCATACCATCCTCAATTTCAATTTTTAGAAGGGCTAATTAAAAAGACCCAAGGAGTTGACGTGTCATTTTTTGAGGCGCCCGATGACCCTAGCTGCTTGCCAATCAACAGCTCGTTTTTCGAAGCAGTAACAAATTGGAAAGGACAGGACTTCTCTCATGCTAAATGGATGATTGATAAGCCTGAAATTAAGGCTGGAGAGAATCAACGTGATTTGTTGGCCACCATTTTCTATTTAGTGAATTGCTGCCAAGAATGGAACGCAAAGGAATCGGATAAAGATGAGTTCGGTCGTTTTAGGTTCGAAAGAAGTCTGTAGCACCGCTTCCAGTTAATTGAGGTGAATCGGGTGCAAGAGTTGATTGAAGAAGTGCTTAAAACGAGGGATGTGGTAATTCCTTCGTCCCAGTCGAAACTATTTATTAGTCACGACATTGATACCATCAACGGGGCTTGGCTCCAAGACGGCTTCGCTTTGCTCAAGCAAAAACGGATAGGGACCATGATGAAAGTGATCTTCAACGAATTTTTGAAGGCACCCGCTTGGTTCAATATGGATCAAATTATCTCGTTGAACACAGAATATGGCGTGCGAACAACGTTTTTCTGGTTGCTTAGTAAAGGCAAAGGAGCCGACGGAGTCATGAACGCCGACTATTCCATACAAAAGCTTTCTACAGATGTGAAAGGCTACGAAAAACATGCGGCCACTAACGGACTGCACAAAGCGAGTACGAGACAGACCTTGAAAGAAGAGTTCGCGTTGAGTGAGGTTATTTTGCCTTACAACAGATACCACTTCCTGAAGTACAATTACATGCAGCTCATAGCGGAAATGGAAGAGGCGCAACTAGCCTTAGACGCTTCTTTTGGTTTTGCTGAACACTATGGTTTTCGAACGAATTTCGGGCTTCCTTTTCACCCATTCAATCCAGAGACGCAATCAGCAACTTCGTTCCTAGAGGTTCCGCTCAACCTAATGGATGGAACGTTTCATAAATACATGAAACTTGAGCAAAAGAAAATTGCCGAAATGGCCATCTCGTTCATAGATTCACACAAAGAGAATTGCGTGCTGTCTTTGTTATGGCATAATACGTACTTCACAGATCATAAGTACCGCGGCTTCTTGGAAGAGTATGTGAAAATAATGAGCTTTATCAAAGAGAATAACTTTCAAACGGTTACACCAGACGAATTGGTGAACAGCTACGCATGAGTGAAATCAACTACAGATTAGCCACAGAAGAGGATATTGATTCGTTGTTGGAGATATACAACCGGTTGTATCAAACGAATCGTAGCGAAGATGAATTTCGTTGGGAGTTCAGAGATTGTCCGCATGGCGAAGGGTTCCACGTGATTGCTGAATCAAATGGAAAGGTAGTTGGTATGCAAGCCATTATTCCTCTCCGTTTTCGAAACGAAAAAGGAGAGGTGCTTACGGGCAAATCTGAAGATACCTTAGTAGACCCATCGCAACGAGGGAAAGGCATATTTGAAGGCATGTATCAGTTGGTGTTTTCGGAGTGCAGAATGAGAGGTATTCAATTCATCTGGGGGTACACCAAAGCCATAAAGCCATTCAAACGAATTGGGTTTAGTATACCCTTTCATCATGGCCAATCGTTGGCTGTATTCAAGCCAGGAAGGGCAGCAAAATACCTATCAGCATTGGATACCTTGGCTTCAACGACGAAAAAATTGAAAGTGAATGCGCTTGCGTGGGCTTCGTTTTTGAAACAACGATTCAAGCGTTCTACGTTCAAGGTGCAAGAAGCACTGGTAACAGTCAATGAACCATTTTCTACAGCTTTGGAATTAGATCAAGACGATGCGTTTATGCAATGGCGCTTTGTCCATAGCCCGATGGATGTAAAGCACAAGATCATTGTGGTCCAGAATGGAGATCGCCGGGTAGCCAAGTTTTGGTGCATGATTAAATCGTCAGGAGTCATATTCATCGAACACCGCGTATTCTTTTCCAGTTCAGAATCGGAATGTACCAATACGTTGATTGCGCTGAAATCCTATCTACAAGCGAAAGGGAACTTAGTGCGCGATTGGACATTTCCATTGAGCCCTGACAATGCGTTTTATTTGGCAGTTCTTAAAAAGGCAGGTTTTATTCATCTTACCCACGGAATTTCTTTTGTGTTCCATCCACTCGATTCGAACATTCAAGCATCAGATTTGAAACTTACAAGGCTATCTACAGAAGGCGTTTAGACAGATTCTGTTTTTGGTGCTATCAGCTTTCCACCCAAATAAGTCACTGGCAAGTACATTAATACAGTGATCATGATTAACCAGATTGGGTAAGGAATAACGAACATGTTTAGAATGTTTGCTGTTAGCAGCAAAGCTCCAGTAATTACACACAAAAGCTGCCATTTTGATTTCGAAAGTTTGGTGGTAACAAGCCCACCCACGAATGCTGAGACAGACCAGTTGAAAAACAATAGGAGGTGGGCAGCTATGGGCATTCCATCAACCAACTGTTGAACAGATACTGGATCATTGAAATCAAGATTTTCAGGAGGAGGGAAGATGCTGAAAGCTATTCGATCTCCAAGCATAACAACCATCATGGCTGCGATGATGCCTATTACTACGGCTAAAACATTGTTCTTCATGGAATTCGATTATTGAATCTTCAAGTTAGCAATTCCGCTTAGAATGTTACAACGTCCTATTCGATACCTTCGCAGTACCCTTCCGGCAGCTTGTATATGTGCACCGTTTCCAGACTATTCAACGGATTTAAGTAGTGCAACAAACGGTCTAGTCCGCCAGGGTGAACAGTTGTCAGGTATTCAGTTCCCGGGTAGGTTTCTTCGAAAATAGCCAGGTTTTCATCAAGCCCTTTATTGCCATAAAAGAGCAAGTAATTTGCAATAGGACGTCTGTCTGACACTTCGCAGATGAAATCTTTTTGAGACACAATGTCTGTTTTGCCCGGTTTAATCCAGTAGTGACTTGCCCAGATGTTGGCGTAGAATTGAGGAGGCATGGCACCACTTTCAAGATGGACGGCAATGAAGTTTGTGGCATCACCTCGGTCGTAGAGGTATGACATAGCTTCTACACGACTGCGTTTTCCATAACTAAAGCATAGAACAAGCAGTCCAAGGGTATTGATCACCCAAAAGGAGGTCCACAAGCCCTTTAGAAGTCGCTTTCTATTTGCCCAGAATGCGGAACGGGCTACCCAAGCATTCCATCCAATAACTCCTAGGATAAAAATGTAGGGTATGATGGGGAAAATGAAACGCTCTTGCTTATTCGGAAAGAAGCTATGAAAAACAAGGAATATAAAAGCTGGTAAAAAAACCACTAAATGCTTCTTCCAACTGGAAAAGAAACCAAACAACATGGCTATGCTCAATGGTGGAACTAGAAATCCGGCCAGTGTGAGCATGTACATATACCATGGCCCATTGGGATAGTTCTGGGCATGCGTGTCATTATAGCCGATGTACGCTTTTAGTTGGGTAAAAGGTTCTTTCCAAATGAACACATCTTGAATCTGAGCTAAAGAGAACGTTGCTAATGCAATGATTCCAAGGAGTACAGCAGACTTGTATTGTTTTTGCAAGAGCAGTGCCAACCCAGCGCCAATTCCGAAGACACCACACTGAAAGCGAAAGCCAGTTGCCAAGCCAATTCCGATTCCTGCTAGGATACTGAACTTAACCCATTTGCCTTCTTTTTCATCAATTCGAACCATGTTCCAAGTGGCCCAAACCAATGGAGGGATGCAAATGAACTCAACTAAATTTCGAACTGAAAAATTGGGCATGATGGCCAATACAGCCAACAATAACCCCACCATTTGCG
Source organism: Flavobacteriales bacterium (assembly GCA_029245065.1). Classification (GTDB taxonomy): domain Bacteria; phylum Bacteroidota; class Bacteroidia; order Flavobacteriales_D; family Sanyastnellaceae; genus JAQWQB01. Next base: position 5,964 of record JAQWQB010000011.1, read on the forward strand.
CATTCTTCTTGTTAGAGATGCGCTCGGTAATTTTAAAAGCGAAGAAAACAACCAGCAGGCTGTACAGCGCGTGTATAATGCGAATGAAGATCATTTTGACTTGTGGATCTTCTAAGCCAATTGCTTTTAATCCAGCGAAAAGCACGTATTGCGTGCCTACGTAGGCGAAGTTCGCGGGGTGCACTCTTCGTTCATTCTGATTCCATGGGAGCCAATTGTCGTAATCTTCACCATCTGCCCAACTAGCGGCCGCCTCAACAGTTAGAAAATGATCGTCGTGCATGAGATACCCTGGGGCGAAGAAGACACATACAAGGCGCAGAAACAATGCGATTACAAGAACACTTTTCAGTGGGTAATTCGTCCAATACGTTTTTAATACTTCCATGCGGTACAAAGGTGCTAAATCTTGCGCTTACTCTTTACGCGTTTTCAAAGATTCGAAACGTGCCGTCTCTTTTCGGTCCCATTCGGCATACACCAGAAGAGACCAAACGAGTGAGGTGTGTTCATTTTGACCATCTAAGAACGCATTGAGATAGCCATTAATTGCGGCGATGTTGAACAGCTCCGAAGAAAACACATCCGCCGATTTCAACCCTTCGATTTTTGAGAGAAGCGGACCTCGAAGCAACGATTCCAACGGAATTTCAAAGCCGTGTTTTTTCTTCTCAAAAACGAATTCAGGCAACAACGATTGAAAAGCCTTTCGCAATGGGAGCTTGCCTTCCTTCTTGTTGAATTTTTGGGCGGAAGGCAATGCGTTTGCGTAGTAAATAACCCGTTTATCGAGGAATGGTGTGCGTACTTCAAGTGCATGGTGCATCGACATCAAATCCACTTTGTGAAGCATGTCACATGGTAAGACCCGCAATTGATCTTGTAGCAGTACATTGTTCAATTGATCTTCTAACGATGGATATTCCAATTCTTGCAACGGAAAAGTCACGGTCGAAAGCACATTCTTCTTTTCTGAAAATCGGGCTAAGTAGTAATAGCGGTCTTTTTCATTGAGCCGTTTCGCTTGATCGAATCGTTCTAGTTGCCTTTTCAGATTCCCTCGTCGATCTTCACGGGAAGAAGTGCCCGGGATGAGTTTGCCCAACCCGCTTGGAATAATTTGTCCTTTCAATGAAGCGGCAAATGCGTGAGCTTGGTGTTTTCGATATCCTCCAAAGAGTTCATCTGCTCCATCTCCGCTTAGTGCTACCGTTACATGCTTTTTGGTCTGAGCACTGAGGTAAGAAACCGCAATCGAAGAGGAGTCAGCAAATGGTTCGTCTAAGGCTTCAAAGAACAATGAGACGTGTTCTTCTAAGTCAGTCAGGTTTAGGTGAAACGAATGGTGATTCGATCCGATGTGATCAGCAACGCGCTTTGCATCTTCGGTTTCATCGAGAAACTCTTTTCCAGAAAAGCCAATGCTGAAGGTATTCAAACGTTGAACGTTCTTTGAGGCCAATGCAGCAATAATGGAAGAATCCATTCCTCCGCTCAAAAATGAGCCTAGCGGAACATCCGCAATCAGCCTGTCTTGCACGGCAGATTCCAAGAGAGCATCCAATCGAAAGGGGGCAGGTGGTGCTGTGAAGGACTGTTTTAATTTGAACCAAGGCAACGGTGCCTCGGCCGTTGGAAGTTCCAAGTAGTGCCCAGCTTTCAGTTTAAAAACACCTTCGTAAATCGTTTCTGATGCTGATGTGTAGGTGAACTGAAGAAAATGTCCGAGCGCTTGTTTATTGATTGCTGGTCGAGAGGTGATGGGCAATGCCTTCAATTCAGAAGAAAAATGCAACACATCTCCATCTTTCATGTAGTACAGTGGCTTTATTCCAGCCTGGTCTCTTGCAAGAAGTACGGTGTTTCGAATGGCGTCGAAGAATGCGAACGCAAAGCAGCCATTCAATTTTGAAATGGCCTCATGTCCCCATTGTTTTAAGGCATAAAGCAGCACTTCAGTATCTGTTTGCGTATGAAACGCATGTCCTAAGTTTCTGAGCTCAACACGTAGCGCTCTATAATTGTAGATTTCACCATTGAAAGCCAAAAGAAAACGCTTGTCGGTATCCCACATTGGCTGCTTACCGGTTGCGTCAGGCGCAATAACAGCAAGTCTGCAATGACCTACAGAAAATAATGGGGTGTGTACGGATTGCTGCGCATCAGGGCCTCTGTGAGACAAGGAATTCAGACAACGTTCAACAGTTGTCTCGTTTCGTTGGTTCCAGGTTCCTGTGAATCCACACATACGCTGGTTAGAGTTGTTTTCCGGGCCCTACATTCGACTGCATAGCAGATTGAAGCGCTACCATTTGTAAACAAGCAACGGCAGCTTCAGTTCCTTTATTTCCGTGTTTACCTCCAGAACGATCAATGCTTTGTTGCTTGTTGTCGTCTGTGAGCACGCAGAAGATTGTTGGTCGCATAAATTGCAGCGCAACATCTTTAATTCCCTGAGCGACTGATTGACAAACAAAATCGAAATGAGCGGTTTCTCCTCGGATCACAGAACCGATGGCAATGACTCCTTCCATTTTGTAGTACTCTAACAAGAAGGCCGCTCCTGTGGTGAGTTCGTAAGTGCCAGGAACATGAATAAGTTGAAGGTTTTGATCTTCTATTCCTGCTTCTTTTAGTACTTCCAAAGCCCCTTTTAAGAGGTTGTCTGTGATCTCATTGTTCCATTCAGAAACAACAATCCCGATGCGCATCGAAGACGCAGCGGGAAGTGTTGAAGAAGCGTATTGAGAACGGTTTTGCGCT
>JAQWQB010000014.1 GCA_029245065.1 Flavobacteriales bacterium
ACCTTAAACGAATTCATGCGACTAGTCGCTTTCTTACTGCTTTTATCTCTCTCTATTGCAGGGCATTCACAATTCTCTGAAATAGCAGGTTCGTTAGGATTAGCAATTCCTGGGGCCAAAGACGGAGGGGCCACATTCGCCAACTTCAACAACGACGGTTGCCCCCTACTTACTTAGTCATACCTTGGAAAGGTCGGCTGTTTGGGGTGACTTTAACAACGATGGAGATATGGACCTATTTCTGTCTGATGACAGTGGTACAAGTCATTTGTTTAAGAACACGTCTACCTTAGGCACTATCACCTTTGTAAAAAGCAATGATGGAATCAACATCAATGGTGATGCAGAAGGGGCCACTTTCGCCGATTATGACAATGACGGTGACTTAGATCTATATGTGAACGTCTCCAACCAAAACAATCAACTTTGGCACAATGAATCAAGTAACTTGAACTACCTGTTCGTGAGCCCAGAATTGGATTTAGGGGGCGGTTTTACGCGGGTTGATCACGGCGCCACGGCAGTGCTAAAATCAGCCGATGGCACAACTATCCTAGGTGGTATTCGGGATGCACGTGGAAGTTATGGTCATGGCACGTAGTACCCTGGGAAGATTCATTTTGGCTTACCGAATGGCCCAAATGCAGCCTACTTACTTTCACTGCACTTCACCAACATTGGTGGAGAACGCATCACGGTAGACACATTGATTACCCCCGCCAACCTCATTGATCAAAACTTTCGGTATGTGAGAGACAGTTTCGGCATACTTTCAAATATTGGCTGCAACCTACTCCCTATTTCGCTCCTCAGTTTTGAGGCTGAGCCCTTTGAAGATGCCATTTTATTGGACTGGAAAACAGCCAGTGAGGAAGACAACAGTCATTTTGAAATTGAGCACAGCACTGATGGATTCAACTTTGAGGCGTTGGCTACAGTGGTTGGTAACGGGACTACGTTTACGGAGCAACGGTACCAACATTTTCATACGCAGCCAGCGGGAGGTGTCAATTATTACCGACTGTATCAAGTTGATCTGGACGAAAAACGCAACGGCCCTTGGTACGCCATTGCTTCTCTGGAAAACGAAGCGTTTACACTCCGCGCATTTCCAAACCCTTTGTTACCTCATCACAGACGATGGTTGGTCAAAGTTTCGGGTGCGGCTAACAACGACTTGACCATTTCGCTTTATGGAGCTGATGGAAAACTTCATTGGACCGAATCGATTTTCGCCCTAGAAAACCACCTTTCATTTGAATTTGACCGTCCTGCTTCATGCACTGCCGGAGTTTACATTGTAGAAGTCATTTCCGGAAGTCGCAAACTGAGTCGGCAACTGATCTTTCACTAGTTCTTAACGTAAGTCTTATCTTTGAGAGATGCGAATAACTGCCTTCCTTCTCCTCTTTTTACTTGGAACAATTTCAGTCTCCTCTCAAGGCGTGCGCGTCAAGAGTACTTCAAGCAAGTGCGACACCGTTATTACATTGAATGAAGCTACAGCTTCCAACATTCAACTGGAAGACAATCAAACCTTGATAATAGAAGTCGATGGACCAGAAGGCACCAAGGCATTCCCTGTTGAGTTCAGAACTGAACTGCCTTTTTGGAAGCAGACTGAATTCTTGTGGGCCCTTTTAACCCTCCTTGCCATTTCGATTTACTTCGTTTTTCGTTTTGCGGTGAACAGATCAAGAAAAGGAGCCGTTATTGAAGCCAAATTAGCTCATTTGGAAAGAAGCGCTTTGCAGGCCCAAATGAACCCCCATTTCATTTTTAATTCGCTCAATTCTATTCAGAGTTACATTGCGAACAACGAGAATGACAAGGCCAATCGATTCTTAGCAAAATTCAGTCGACTAATTCGTTCTATGCTGAACCATGCGCGCTCGCAAAAAGTGACACTTCACGAAGAGGTTGAATCGCTTCGTTTGTACATGGAGCTTGAGAAAATGCGTTTCAAAGACAAGTTCGAATTTGAAATAATGATTGACGAAGATGTAGACACTTCAGACATTGAACTTCCGCCCCTTCTGATTCAACCCTATCTTGAAAATGCCATCATTCATGGGTTAGCGCAAAAAAGAAGCAAAGGTAAAATCAACTTGTTTTACATCATGGATGGCAAATACCTATTGGCTACTGTAACAGACAATGGGGTTGGATATGAAACTTCAAAAGCTCAAAAATCAGGACAACCTTCGCTGCATAAGTCAGTAGGAATGACCGTAACGCAGAAACGTTTGGAGATGCTGGATGAAGGCAATAGAGATCGCAAAGTTCACATTAAGGAAGTAAAAGACCGTTTTGGGGAAGTACTAGGAACGAAAGTTGAAGTCAAAATTCGTGTACACTAACAATTGACTTCGTACCTTCTTGCAACTAACAACTATTGACATGATCAGAACCGTAATCATTGACGATGAAGAAGATGCGCGCTCTACACTACGTGCGTTTATCAAGCAATACTGCCCTCAAGCCGAGGTAGTAGGTGAGGCAGACGGTGTTCAAGAGGGGTACCGGAAAATTCTAGGTGAAGATCCAGATCTTGTCTTGCTCGATATCCAAATGGAAGACGGCACAGGATTCGACCTATTGGAAAAAATAAGGTCACCTCACTTTCAAGTCATTTTCACCACTGCTTTTGACGAATTCGCAATCAAAGCCTTTAAGTATAGCGCAATTGACTATTTGTTAAAGCCTATTGATCCAGACGAGCTGATTGAGGCCGTTTCCAAAGCGAAACATACCAATACGCCAACTGAGCAAATTGATCATATGTTGGACTACAGAAAAACGGGGGCAACAGACAGATTAACGCTGAGTTCACAAGAAGGGATCACCGTTGTGAAAATGGCCAACATCTTACGACTGGAGTCTGAATCGAACTACACCAACTTTCATTTGGTTTCAGGAGAACGAATTCTTGTCCCTAAGTCAATGAAGGAGTTTGAAAACCTCTTGCCGAAAGCAACGTTTTTCAGAACGCATCAGTCTCACATCATCAACTTGGAATACGTCAAGAAATTCGTGAAAGAAGACGGCGGCTATATCTTAATGTCTGATGGCACCGAAGTTCTTGTCGCACGAAGAAGAAAGGACGAATTTCTTAGTTTCCTTACTGGAAAATAAAAAAAGGTGAGAACGTCATCTCACCTTTCATTAGCAATAAAGCACCTGTAACGCGACTGATTCGTCGCTTGGTTCCTACGAATATCAACTTGTTTTTAAGTTCTAAGCTGGCCCATTAAGAATTTGGTGGGCTTTTCTGAGCAACTGGTTGATTTCAATTTGTCTTCGGTTTTAACGCTTGACAGTATTCCATGCTTTACCACGGTGTCCTGACACTAAAAAGCCTCAACAGTAGATACTGTTGAGGCTTCTCGTTTTGGCTAATACCTTCTTAGTTACATTCGCCGCCGAAGCTGCCAAGTATCTGAAGAAGATCTGCAATGGAGACTATTCCATCCTGATTCACATCGCTATCGCAGAAGCAATCAGCTTCAACATCCCAACAGAATGTTTGAGAACAATCGCTTTCCGGAGATACACCGAATACCGTTAAGCATACTGTGTAAGTCCCGTTTGTTCCGTACGTATGTGTTGGATTCGCAGAAGTTGATGTTGTTCCGTCTCCAAAATCCCACTGGTAACCTGTGATGGTCGTGTACATTCCAGGTACAGTGAAATTGTTGAATAGGTAGGTACAATCATCAAGGTCCTCCACAATGAACAATGGATTCAGTTCACATGGCTTCGGACAAGGATCATCACATTCGATGATTACATCGTGGCAAATCGTCATTGTCTGATTTGGTGAGTCGCAACAGAACACGGTCAAGCACACTGTGTAAACTCCGCTAACCAAGTATTGGTGTATCGGTGCTATGTCGCCAGTAGCGGTTGTTCCATCTCCGAAATCCCAGAAGTAACAGAAGTTCTCAGGACATTCTGTGATTGGGAATACGATGTCGAATTGCGCTTCACAATCTGGTGTTAAGCTGTACACCCAATCAATTCCTGTTGGAACATGACACGGACAGTCAACATCAATTACGTCGCATACTGTTTGACTCACGGCTGGGGTTTCACAGCAGTAAACCGTTACACATACTTCGTAAACACCGTCACAGATGTACTCGTGTACCGGACAGATGTCCACTGGGTAGTCCTGAACAGTTCCGTCTCCGAAGTCCCATGTTGCACAATACAAGCTTGGATCTAGAGGGGTTGTGATGCAGAATCCTTGCGTACAATCTATTCCGTTTGAATTCGGGAAGTACTCCCATTCAAAATCTGGAACATCTTGACAGCCACAGTCAATTACTACTTCTTTACAGATAACAAGTGGCTCTCCTGTTCCGTCACAGCAGAATACACTTAAGCAAACTGTGTAAACTCCATTTGCAGGGAACGCGTGGAATGGATTCGCAGAAGTTGACGTTGTTCCATCTCCGAAATCCCAGAAGTAACAGTAGTTCTCAGGACATTCAGTGATTGGGAACAAGATGTCAAATTGTGCTTCACAATCTGGAGTTAAGCTGTACACCCAATCAATTCCTGTTGGAACATGACACGGACAATCTACATCAATTGCGTCGCATACAGTTTGACTTACAGCTGGGTTTTCACAGCAGTAAACCGTTACACATACTTCATAAACACCGTCGCAGATGTATTCGTGTACTGGGCAGATATCTACCAGGAAGTCTTGAATGGTTCCATCTCCGAAATCCCAAGTTGCGCAGTAAAGATCTGGATCAAGTGGAGTGGTAATGCAGAATCCTTGCATGCAATCAACTCCATTCGAATTCGGGAAGTATTCCCATTCAAATTCCGGTACTTCATCACAACCGCATTCTACAGTTACCTCAATGCATTCAATTGAGAACACATCTGGATTATCGCAGCAGAACACCTTGATACATACCGTATATGTTCCACTTGCGGCGTAGGTATGCAATGCTGATTCAGATCCTGAGATGATGGTTCCATCTCCCATGTCCCATTCAAAACAAAGTGGTCCATTGTAATCGCTGGTGTAGAAAGCTTGCACTTCTACGGTGCATTCATCTACTAAAAGCTGGTCGATCCCAATTGATGAAGGTAAACTACATCCGCAATCAATTTCGATTTCCTTACAAATGGTGTATCCGATGCTTGGATCCGTGCAGCAGAATACACTCAAGCACACCTCATAAACGCCTGATGAAGCATATGTATGATCAAAGAAGTTTCCTCCCGCTTGTGTGTTTCCGTCTCCAAAATCCCAGCTCCAGCAGATATCATCTGGACAAACAAGGTCTGGAAGAATTATATCTCCCCTCGCTGAACAAGGCTCTTGTCCGTTGAATAGGTTGAAGTCAACATCAGTTGGCACTGTACAGCACTCAACTTCAACTTCTTGACATAATGTGGTACTAATTGAAGGGTCCTCACAACAGTATACCGTTAAGCATACTTCATAAATCCCTGAACACGTATAGCAATGAATTGGACAGAGGTTAACATCTGTGTAGGTTTCTCCGTCTCCAAATTCCCAAAGAACACAGTACTTGTCTGGGTCTAGAATTGGGCAGTTGAATCCAATTTCACATGCGTCAGGACAAATATCCAAGGTAGTTGGCGTCCAATCCCAAGCAATATCATTTGGTGTCAATTCCTCACAGTCAGTTGGGCAATCTGCTTGAAAAGTTTGGCAGATGGTGTACCCTTCATTCGGGTTATTGCAGCAGAACACGTTTAGACAAACCGTGTAAACTCCACTAGTAGCATACGTATGAGTGAACCCGGAAGTACCTGCATATACATTTCCATCGCCCATATCCCAAGACCAACAAACATCTGTTGAGCATAGAATATCTGGTAGAATCAAATCAACACTGACCGTACATCCGTCAATTGAGTTTAATACAAAATCTACGTCTGTTTGTGCAGGCAACGTACAGCAGTCTACTTCTACTTGGTGACAAACCGTGGTGCTCTGTGTTGGGTCTTCACAACAAAAAACAGTTAAACACACGTCGTAAACACCACTGCAAGTATAACAGTGAATCGGACAAGCATTCGCAACATCATAGGTTGCTCCATCACCGAATTCCCACAATACACAGTACTTATCAGTATCAATAATTGGGCAGTTGAACCCGATAGAACAACCTTGAGGACAATCTGGCGAAAAAGAAGGGCCCCAGGTGAAATCTATCTCATCTGCCGTCAAGGGAACACATGGCTCGCAACAATCAATTTCAAAATCAAAGCAAATCGCGACAGCAGTTGATTGGTCTTGACAGCAGTACATTTCAATACATACGCCATACAGACCATCACAATCACCAATTGGCAATGTATAGTCTCCTCCAACCGTTCCGTCTTCCCAAGTCCAGCAATATAAATCTGGATCTACCGGAAGGCCATTGTTGGTTGCTGAAATTACGACTTGGCCATTTTCACAAGACCATTCGATTCCAGGAACAGGTTCTTCGCAGCAATCAATGACAATCATTTCACAAACTGTGATTGTGCTTGATGGGTCATCACAACACCACATGTCAAGGCACACTGTATACGTTCCATTTCCTAAGAAAGTATGCAATGGATTTCCGAGTGTACTTGTTGTTCCATCACCAAAATCCCATTCGAAGCATACATCAGCTCCTGCTGGTGCTCCAAAATTCTCCGCTAAAAACTGAATACGATCACATGTAATTGGCTCCACGAGAATTGAAGGCGCTAAATCACAAGGTTCGTTCGTGTCAGTCGCACAAGGGATAGGTTGAGAATTAACGGGGTTTTGATTGAAATTATAGGTCGATGAAGATTGATTTAAGTCGGAAGTCGATACTGAATAATCGAACCAGTTTCTCGGTGTATCCAGAAAACCAAGTGGGTCTGAAGTACAGTTATTCTGTCCAGAATTAGTCGTTTCTATTAATTCCAATTCATTCACACCACCACCAGGTAATGAGCGGTAAGCATTCAAAGCATAGCCATTTCCTGTAGCTCTTCTGAAAGCCATTTCAGGATGAAAAATACGTGGTTGTTGACCTGCACTGAACAAGTCATACACCTCATCTACTAGCGCCAAATTGGTATTGGGAACTTCGTATAAGTTATCCCAGATAACAGGATTACTGCCTCCAGCAATAATAGCTCCTGGATGCTTTGGAATTTCCATCATGAATGGAACGCTTCCAGTCAACGTTACTCCTGTATTATTTCCAGCGTCGTCTACTTCATTCCAAAAGTGATCACGCATGTATCCGGCAACAATTAGGTTTGAAGTCGTTTGCGACTCCATTAAACGGAACCCTTGAATATTAGCATATCCGAATTGACTGAAAATAGCCCACGAATCAAATACGTTTCGCACACCAGTCGACATATCGAATACATTCACACCGAAATGGTGGATAATTGAAAGATTCGTAAGCTGGTATACTTCATCTGTAGCGGCATCGTAATATGCGCTACCAGAAACAGCATAATGTCCATTACCGCTGTTATCAGAATAGGCAGTTGACCACATCAGTGAGTTGGTATAGTCAATACTTGCAGCTAGGGCAATTTGATCGCCTCCAGTTGCATTGGCTGATCCACTGACGAAAAACCCTTTCCCAGGAGCTTCGATGACATTGCTCGCCATATCGAAGTCGTTGTTACCGCCAGGAGAATCAAACGTTCGAGACCACATTACATTTAAGCTTGGGTCCAATCGAACTACCCAACCCGCTTTCGATGAGGCATTATCTTGTCCGCCAAGCCATCCAGCGGCAATGTATCCCTGAACTGGGTCATTCACTACACTACTAGAATGCAAGAATCGTGAACCTGTTCCAAACAATCCATCTGGATAGGTCCTACTTTGTAAATAATTTCCCGCTGGATCAATCATCATGGCGAAAGCCTCTTCTAGACCATTATCCGTAACACCTGTAATCAGATATCCTTGGTCAATGGCTTGAATATGAAATGCTTGATCTTTGCCTGAAATGGAATAAGTATTCTCCCACACAGGGTTTCCTGAAGCATCAATTTCCATGGCATGGATTTCGGAACCACCAGCATTTTCTAATGTTCCGGCCAAAATGGTATGAGCTGTTGCGCTAATCGATTCGATGCTCGAATAATGCTCATGTTCACTACCAATTACATAGGTGTTTTGAAGTTGGGCATAGAAGTTGCTGTTACAACACCATAAGAAGAGAAACAGCAACAGACCGCGAATTAGTTGTTTTGAGTACATAGGTCTGGGGTTTTGGTTATACAATTTGTTTAGTTTGGTTACTACAAGTTGCACAACCCCTTTGGCTGTATTTTGCCCAAATGCTCA
>JAQWQB010000086.1 GCA_029245065.1 Flavobacteriales bacterium
AGAGAAGCATGTAGACTTGTTTAATGTTGCGTGTTTTAAGTGATCAATTATATGTCACGCTAAATAACAAGAATCAGGCCGAAGTGAATTACTTCATTGAGTAGGTGGTTAAGTTGATTGTGTAATCAACATTTTAGGACATAAAAAATCCCGCTGTACTGTGAGCAGCGGGATTTTCATTTTTCAATGATTCACGGATATAAACCAGTTGAATGAGACTTATTGTTTAACGATTTGCACCGTTCTAACTTCGTTTCCTTGCGTCATACGAACGAGGTAGATACCAGATTCGAACGCTTGAATGTCTAACACCTCCGTATTGAAGATTGTTCCAGAGTTCACAATTCTACCAGCAAGGTCATAAACGTCAAATTGCACGGCTTCAGGATTTCCAGTATAGAGCGTAAGCAATCCGTCTGTTGGGTTAGGAAAAGCACTCCAGCCTAACTCAGCTTGTGGCTCGTCTTCAACACCTACAAAACTAGAACCGAAGCGGTACACCGTTCCATTACTAGGATTGTTGTAAAGTCCTGATGTCACAAGAATAATTTCTTCTGCTGAAGAAGTAATGGTTGGGTTGGAAGGATCTCCAGTAGTAACGTGGCCCATGGCAAAATTACCATCAAATAGACCAATGTCTTGTATGATTCCGTTCGTTAACCATCCATCATCATGTACCAACTCAAAATCCTTAATGGAGTGCGGGCCATAATGTATTTCGAAGTCGTTGGTGTTTTCATAAAGCCATAGCTGAAATGACACGAGATTGGCAGGAGTTTGTCCGGTAGAAACCTCATTGTAGAATGCGGCTTCCTTCCATTCAATTTTACAAATCCTGAAACCAGGTTCACCTTCTGTTTTGTAGCTTATAGGAGAGAGATATTCTCCTGTTTCATAGCCTGCGTCCGTCAAGTCAGAGTTGTAGGCGATGAGAAAATCAATTGGGTCTGCGGTTGGTTCTAACACCAGCATTCCTCCAACAGAGTAATCAGTAATATAAATAGTATCATTAACAAGGCCTTCAAAGCTGAAGCTGAAGCCAATTGGAATAGGGATGTTTGGATCATCCCAAGAGTAATCAATGGCTAGGGTAGCATCGGTCAAGTCCTCGTAGTCTGAGGAGAAAGAAGAGAATTCGTAATTGAAAGTCTGGGCAGACAATCCAGCAGAGAGAAGGAAAGCACACAGAGTAAGGTAAAAGTTCTTCATAAGATTGATAGTTGTTTTATCTAAGGCGCACAAGTACCCCTAAAAGTTACATGTCATCCAAATTATATTTTTTGAATGCATGTTGAACCTTTTTTAGGCTTTTTGGCAAATATTAGATGTCCAACGGTAATCTTAGAATTACCGAACTCCTAGGTTAGAAGTTCGGCTTAAGCATGTATTTGCTGTAGAACTTATCAATGCACTCAACTGCTTCGTCTGGGGTATCAACAATTTCAATCAAGTCCATGTCTGGTGCAGAAATATTCCCTTCACGTTCCAACAGTACTTCTTTAATCCAATCAATCAATCCAGTCCAAAATGATTTCCCAACGAGAATAATCGGGAAGCGTCCAATTTTGTGCGTTTGAATAAGCGTCAGTGATTCGAACAGTTCGTCCAACGTTCCAAATCCACCCGGCATTACGATGAATCCTTGCGAGTACTTCACAAACATTACTTTGCGCACGAAGAAATAATCGAAGTTGATTGATTTATCGTGATCAATCCAAGGATTTCCCTGCTGTTCAAATGGCAGTTCAATGTTCAGTCCAACTGAGGTTCCTCCGCCATCAGCAGCACCTCTGTTTCCGGCTTCCATGATACCTGGTCCACCGCCAGTGATCACACCGTATCCTTTTCCTACAAGTTTTTGGGCTACTTCTCGCGCTTCTTCGTAGTACTTCGTTCCGGGCTTCGTTCTTGCAGAACCAAAAATAGAAACACATGGCCCTATTCGTCCAAGTTTTTCATACCCTTCTACAAATTCGCTCATGATCTTGAATACGGCCCATGAATCGTTTGATTTTATTTCGTTCCAGTCCCGCTGGTTAAATGGCTCTTCCACGTCGTAATATTTTGCAATGTGAACACCAAAGGTAGGTGAATATGACTGTGGATTCTGAGGGGGAAGGGCTGATGATATGAACGTTGTGTTGTGATTAAGCTTTCTGGCAGCAGAAATAGAGAGCGATATTAAATCACCTTTTTCAATTAGTATTTCTCGTATTAAAATGCTAATTTCCAGTCGAATCAACCAAAATCACATGAAAACGCTATTGAAACTCTCTTCAGTGCTTTGTTGCGCTTTTTTCTCTTTTGTTGCACAAGCACAACTCGAAGATATTTCTCTTGAAATCTTTGATCCTGCGGAGACGTCCGTTCAACCAGTTGGTACAACTACATACAGGCTATATGCTGAACTAGGAGCTTCAACTGATTTTGTGAGCGCGGTATATGCTCAAGATGGGTGCGGGCCAATTGATATTTCAACGAGCACAACATTTTACAATGATGCTGTAGGTGGAGTAACTCCTACTGGAATAAACATGGCCTTCTTTCAGTTTTTTCCGAGTTTGGAATTGGATTCTTGGATTACAATAGGTGCTTCACACGCACTCGATGCAGGAGCTAATGATGTCAACTTTGTTTCAACTATTCCAGCAGATCCTTATTCACTTGCATTCGGAGGGGGTGTCGGACAGAATTTTGAAATGATTGATGGCGCGTGGTTCACTCTGTTTGAAAGCGCTTCGGGATTTCCAGTGGGCCCTGATAACAAAGTACTACTTGGTCAATTCACCACATCAGGAGGACTTTCTTTCAATCTTAACATCCAGATTTTTGTTGACGGAGATACAGACAATCCGCTACAGTACGTTTACAACGAAGAATGCCCTGGTATTCACCTTCCAGCTCTTTCTGGAGGAGTTGGTTGTTCAGATCCAGAAAGCCCTTGTTATGACCCAGATGCATCTGAAGGTGTTTGTTTTGAGTGGGAAGGATGTACCGATCCAGATGCGTGTGGATACGATCCGAATGCTTGCCTTGATGATGGGAGTTGTTTTTACACGTGTGGTTGTAACGACCCTGAAATGTGCAATTACAACCCAGATGACCTAGGCACTGATGATTGTTATTTTGAGTCGGGTTGTACTGATCCGCAAAGCTGTTCATACAATCCTCTCGCTTGCGAAGATACTGGTTGCGACGATGATATTGCTGGGTGCATGAACCCTCTTGCATCTAACTATCTTCCGGAGGCATCGTGCGATCAAGGTTGCGAGTTCAGATCTGAGGGGAAAGTGTTCAATGACCTAAATCAAAACGGGGTATTCGATGAAGGAGAACCGGGACTTGCACTTGAAACAGTTAATTTCAACGATGGAGAATTTGTTGCCATTACCGATGACCTCGGGAATTTTGTTGTTGATTTATTCGAAGGAGAATACCTTGTGACATGCCTAGCAACAGGGGCGTTTCCATTTATTACCACGGGTGATGCGTTCTATTATGACACAGCAGATGACGCAGATGAAATCATATTGATAGGTAAGACCTATGAAAATGAAATCAACGGAATCGCCATTGATCTATACCCAAATTGGGGAGGAATTGTTTGTGATCAAATGAACAACTTCAACATTTGCTACCGAAACATGGGGAATGTGCCTATCTCAGGCTACATTGAAGTGGCTCCTGATGAATTGATGGGTGATTACCAGGAAGTAACGCCCATTGACTCTATTGTAGATGGTAAATTCTACTTGGGATTTGAGAATCTTCAACCAAATGAAATGTTCTTTTACGACATCGGTTTTACGGGGCCTTCCTTTGAATTGATGGGCGAATACCTGATAACTACGAGTAATGCATACGGATTTAACGATGACGGTATTTTAGTGGCAGCAGGAGAAGAACAGCACGCGCTTGAAGTGCTGTGCGCTTACGATCCGAATGACAAACAAACACTTCCAGTCGGTTACGAAGAGCCACACTTTATTGAACCAGTTGAGGAAATCGAATACCTCATTCGTTTCCAAAATACAGGTAACTTCTATGCCTTTGATATTTCCGTAATTGACACGATTTCACCACACTTGGATTTATCGACTTTCCATTTGGTAGCGAATAGCCATAGTGTGCAAACCTCCATCAATGCAGAAACGAGAGAAATAGAATTCTTTTTTGAAGACATCATGCTACCAGATAGCAATTGCTGTGAACCGGATAGCCATGGATTGATTTCGTACTTCTTAACTCCGCATCAAGGATTGCCGCATGACACGCGGATTGAGAATACGGCGCATATCTTCTTTGATGCCAATCCGGCCATTGTCACCAACACCACTTGGAATACCATTTACAGATGCGATGAAGAGTTTGCTGAATTCCAAGCTTCAAGCATGGAAGTATGCGCCAATGAAGTCATTGAGTTTGCAAGTGATAATCTGTATATAGACGATTATACTTGGCGTGTGGATGGAGAAGAGGTCAGTACCGATAGTTTATTGTCGTACTCATTCGAGAGCATCGGTTCTCACGTTATTGAATTAGACATTGTAAACCCATTGTGTGAGGCTTCCAATTCTATGATCATTGACGTATTGGATAGCCCTGTTATTACAGCAAGCGACGATCAGTTTATTTGTGAGGGCGAAGAGGTAGTATTGACGGTTAATGGAGCTACTTCGTATGAATGGAGTGGGGTTGATTCAGAAGCAAGTCAAGTAACGGTGTCACCTGAGGTGACAGCGGTTTATGAAGTTACAGGATCTAACGAGATTGGCTGTTCAGCAACAGCAACTATTACGGTGGAAGTAATGCCAATACCAGTACTTGAGCTTGAATCAAACGTTCAGCTTTGCATTGGGGACGAGGCTGTATTGATGGTTTCAGGAGCTGAAATATTCGAATGGGTTGGAGAAGGTCCAGGTTCCGAAATCACCGTTTCGCCAACGGAAACAACTACCTATGAGGTAATAGGAATGAGTGGTCCTAACTGTGAATCTTCGGCAACGGTTGTGGTTGAAGTAATTGACAACCCAGTTTTTGATGTTACTGAAGATCAGGAAATATGTGAAGGAGACGAAGTGACCATTGGCGCTTCGGGTGCTGAAAGCTATGATTGGAACGGACTAGGAGAGTCGGCAGAAATCACGGTTTCACCCCTAGAAACAACAACCTACGAAGTAACAGGTTCCAATGAAGCAGACTGCTCAACTACTGAAGCTATTTTGGTAACAGTTAACCCGCTTCCAGAAGCGACCTTCAGCAACAACGGGAATATCCTAACAGCAACAGACGGTGATGCTTGGCAATGGTTCCTAGATGGAGAAGCCATTGATGGAGCGACCATGCAAACGTTGGAAGTGCTTGAAGACGGAAACTACAGTGTTGAAGTATACAACGAAGCTGGCTGCATGGGCATGTCAGACGAAGTGTTTGTGATGTACGTTGGAATTGCTGAGTTCGGACAAGGAGAGCTGAAATTATTCCCCGTTCCAGTGGACGGAAACGGTGTGTTGAACATCGGCGGAGTCAATGTCAACAACTTAACAAATTTGGAAATCATGGATGCTTCTGGACGAATGGTTTGGAGCAGTGCGAAAGGAGTAAGCCAAATTGCATTGAATGGATTGGCTGCCGGGAATTATGTGTTCCGAGCATTTCAGAACAACGATATAGTTTTCATTCAATTTGTGATTGAGTAAAGAAGCTAGATGAAAATGATCCCCGCAGCCTTTTAAATGAAGACTGCGGGGATTTT
>JAQWQB010000100.1 GCA_029245065.1 Flavobacteriales bacterium
GTTCTTGTCATTCCTTACAAAGATACAATCTGTACATTTCTGTATGTCACAGAAATGTGGTTAACGGTCATATTGACTCCTTCTTGTTCATTGAATTTCTTGTGTGTGGTCATGTGTGTTCTTGAATGTATTTCTTTCGTAGTATGAATGTTCACTTTATAGCGATTGGTGGAAGCGCCATGCACAACTTAGCGTTGGCCTTGAATGACAAGGGATACCATGTTACTGGTTCTGACGATGAAATTTTCGAACCGTCACGCACCCGTTTAGAAAATGCAGGGATCTTACCGACCTCCATTGGTTGGGATAACAGCAAAATACATACCGAACTTGACGCAGTGATTCTTGGCATGCACGCCAGAGAGGATAATCCTGAGCTATTGAAGGCGAAAGAATTGGACTTACCCGTCTTTTCCTATCCAGAGTTTCTGTTCGAGCAGACCAAAGACAAAACCCGCGTGGTAGTGGGAGGAAGCCATGGTAAAACGACTATAACCAGTATGATTCTGCACGTATTGAATGTCTTGGACATCAATACAGATTTCATGGTCGGTGCCATTCTCGATGGATTGAAGAATAGCGTGAAATTGGAATCATCTACGTCGATAGCTATTTTCGAAGGGGACGAATACCTCTCCTCTCCTATTGATCGCAGACCAAAGTTTCACCTTTATGCACCTCATGTTGCTATCATTAGTGGGATTGCATGGGATCATATGAACGTTTTTCCAACGTTTGATTTTTACGTAGATCAGTTTCGAATATTCGTGCAAAAAATAGAAAATGGAGGTTGTTTGATCTTCTGTGCCGAAGACCCTGAGGTAGCAAAATTAGCAGCCGAATTTAACGATGTAAACACCATTCCTTACGGCATTCCTGCCTACCGAATTGAAAATGGCAAAACGATTCTTGAAACGGAAGAAGGGGATGTTCCACTTCAAATTTTCGGGCAACACAATTTAATGAACATGGAAGCAGCCCGTTTGGCTTGCGCACAAATTGATGTTTCAAGCGGACAATTCTACAACGCTATTCAAAGCTTTACGGGGGCATCTCGAAGGTTGGAGAAACTAACCGAGCGTTCTAACTTCGTTGCCTACCGCGACTTCGCACACGCACCTTCTAAGCTACAAGCTACTACCAGTGCTACCAAAGAGCAGTTCCCAGACCGACAGTTAATTGCCTGCATGGAATTGCACACCTTTAGTAGCTTGAACAAAGAGTTTCTTTATCAGTACGAAGGAGCAATGGATGCCGCAGACAAAGCAATTGTGTACTTCGACCCTCAGGTGGTAGCACACAAAAAACTTCCTGCGATTACTATTGATGACGTCAAAAAAGCCTTCAATCGTCCAGACCTGACCGTTGTGAACAGCGGAGCCGAAGTTGAAGCTTTGTTACGGGCTGAAGATCAGCACGACCAAGTATGGCTCTTAATGAGTTCTGGGAATTTTGGCGGAATCAACGTTGAGGACGTCATTGGCTAGCCAAGCCCAACATCTAAAAGCATCATAACGACAAACCCACCAATAAACCCTAACGTGGCAATGTCAGTGTACTTGTCTCGTTGGGTCTCAGGTATTACTTCCTCTACCACTACATAGATCATTGCACCAGCAGCGAACGCTAAAGCGTAAGGTAAAATAGGCTCAATCTGAATCACCAAGAGCGCTCCTAGCACACCGGCAACTGGTTCTACCACGGCAGATAGTTGTCCAAACCAGAACGATTTCCCCCTGGATACCCCCTGTCTTCTGAGAGGCATACTCACAGCGAAGCCTTCAGGAAAATTCTGAATTCCGATTCCAATAGCTAAGGCAATAGCTGCTCCAATAGAAGCCCCTTCATATCCTTCAGCCACTGCACCAAAAAGAACCCCAACAGCTAAACCTTCGGGAATGTTGTGTAAGGTAATAGCTAGAACCAGCAAGGTTGTTTTATGCCAATTCGTTTCTACTCCTTCTGCTTCATCTCGGCTAAAGTTGATGTGCAAGTGAGGAAGAAATTTATCCAAAGCGTATAAGAACAAGGCGCCTAGAATAAATCCAACAGCAGCAGGCATGGCCTTCATGAATCGTTCGCCTTCACTCATTTCAATGGCGGGCGATAAAAGCGACCAGAAACTGGCTGCCACCATTACTCCTCCAGTGAAACCAAGCATTCCATCTAAGAGCTTTCTTTTCATGCTCTTAAAGGCGAATACGAGTGCTGCTCCTGCAGCGGTCATTCCCCATGTAAACAACGTAGCGATAAGTGCCGCCATTACGGGATGAATACCTTCGAAATACTGTTCAATAGAATCCATTACTGCGGTTTAATTACAAGGTTCTGAGCTACGATTAGCGACACCTGGAACTCCTGGTTGTTTAACTTGATTTTCACGCTGTTGTCAAACGGAAAACGCTCTAGCACGCTGATAGAAGTTCCCAATGTCAATCCGATTGAATCTAGGTATTGCAAGTATTCGGAAGAAGACTCTTCCACTCCTATCACGATTCCTTTTTGGTTCAATTCAAGATTACTCAGCAAGATTTTATCCCGCTCATCTCTGAGGTTTCCATATTCATCCGGTATGGGGTCTCCATGTGGGTCGTACTTCGGGTTTCCTAAGTAAGCGTCAAGTCGCTTAATCAATTGAGGAGACTCGACATGCTCAAGCTCTTCGGCAATATCATGTACCTCGTCCCAGCTAAAATTTAATTCTTTGGTCAAAAACACTTCCCACAAACGGTGTCTGCGAATGATGTCAATAGCTATGCGCTGTCCTTCTTTCGTGAGCGTGGCTCCTTTGTATTTCTGGTAGTCGACCAAATCCTTGGCTTTCAACTTTTTCAACATATCAGTTACAGAGGAGGCTTTCGTTTCCAACCGCTCTGCTATTGCATTTGTAGCCACCTCTTCACCAGATTTCTGCTGGAGAGCGTATATACACTTCAAGTAATTTTCTACCGTTTGACTCGCCAATGGATCTTAATTTATTCTGTTTTTCAAAACTAGTATTTTTATTTCTAAAATCAATTATTTAGATTTGTCTAAATATTTTCTGAGACAAATTGAAAAACATACTCACATACGCACTCTTTTTCTTTCTTTGCTCCCCTACTTTCGGTCAATTCGGAGGTAAGGTATCGAGCAATGGAGAACCCGTTCCGTTCGCCACAATCACTGGAAACGGGGTTCAGCTTAGCGCTGATGTCTTAGGCACCTTTTCGGAATCTACTTCGGTAACTGGAAAAGTTCGAATTACCGTATCAGCCATTGGATACGAACCGCTATCATTGACTGTCTTCCTTCCATCTACAGACTTGCAAATTGAGTTAAAGGAATCTACCGTTTCATTGGATGCAGCAGTTGTTTCTGGGAGTTTAAGTCCTATGTCTATACGAGACGTTCCGGCAAAAATTGAAGTCATGAATAGGCAAATGCTTCAAGAAATCCCCGTGGCTAACCTCACAGAGAGCATTCAATTTCAGAACGGAGTTCAAGAGGTAGTTGCCTGCGGTGTTTGTGCAACTTCCGATATTCACATCAATGGAATTGAGGGTGCATACACGCTAGTATTGATTGATGGCATGCCTGTAATTGGCTCCTTAGCTTCCATTTATGGACTAAGTGGAATTCCCAGTTCCATGATTGAGCAGGTAGAAATTATCAAAGGACCTGCCTCTGCACTTTACGGTTCTGAGGCCATGGGAGGTGTCATCAATATTATTACTCGAAATGCTTCTCAGAACCAATATGGAACGCTGTCTCTCAGTGGAAGCGATCTTCAACAACAGCAATTGGAAGGGGCCTTCAGTATTCCTTTGAACGACAGGAACGCACTTCTTTTGAGCACAGATATTCAACGCAATCCGCTTCGCTTTGACCGGAACGGAGATGGTTTCACAGACATTCCGACGTTGGAAAAACAAAGTTTCTTTTCTAAATGGCAGTACCGAGGCGAAAAAGGAGGACGCCTTTCCGTGGCAACTCGATTGTTCAATGAGCAACGCTTCGGAGGTCAACTTGCCTTTGATAGAGGTGAGCACTTAGGAGGCACTGATGTGTATGGTGAATTCATCGAAACACAACGTGCTGAACTATTCGGTACCGCTGTAATAGGAGGTCTTTCTGCTTGGCAAGTAGACTGGTCTATGAGCACGCACGATCAGGACAGCTATTATGGAGATACTTATTTCGCAGCTAAGCATAATATTGGATTCGCGAATATTTATTGGAACCGAAAAAATCGGAGTCATGACTTAACCATTGGAACCACTCAGCGTGTTGAAGATTATGCTGACAATACCGCTGTGCAAGCTCAAGGAGTAGAATACATGCCAGGAGCGTTCATTCAAGATCTATGGAAAATTGGAAATCATATTCGCGTACAACCCGGATTCCGTGCTGATATCCACCCCATTCATGGCGTCATCACCGCGCCTCGATTAAATGCACAATGGTCTATCACAGATCAAACACAGTTGCGATTTAGCGCGGGTAAAGGCTTCCGTGAAGTGAACCTCATTACAGAAGATCATGCTGCACTCACTGGGTCTAGAGAAGTATTAATAATTGGAACATTGAATCCTGAAATATCATACAGCTACAGCGGGAATATTCGTCATTCTTTTACCTCATCCAAAGGATATGGAGTGGTTGATTTAGATGTCTTCCACACCTTGTTCTCCAATCGGATTTTACCCGATTTTAACTCGGTAGAGAATGCTATTGTCTATTCCAACATTGATGGAAATGCGGTTTCTCAAGGAATAGCCTTCAATGCGAGCTTCAATCATATTTCCGGTTGGAACGCCAGTCTGGGAACAACACTTCTAGAGTCTTTCGAACGTACAAACGATGGCCGGGCGTATCAAGTGCTCACTCCTTCCAGCATGAGCAACGCGAGAGTGGCCTATGTTGTTAAGAAGACCAACACCAAGTTTAGCTGGAACGCTCTTCTGTACGGACCAATGCGCTTACCAGAATTCCCAGAAGAATTTAGCAGACCAACAACAAGTGAATGGTTCAGCCTTCAGCATTTACAGATTAGTCAGCGTATTTCTTCTTCGTTCGATATTGAACTTGGGATTCGGAACATCTTAAATTACACACAAGACACTCCGCTTGTTGATCCTGCCAATCCATTTTCAGAGGATTTTGATACGTCCTACGCCTATGGCCCCATGGAACCGCGAAACATTCGTTTGACGATAAGATGGTCGTCAAATCCTGTTCGATGAACGAAGGAATGATTACCTTCGAATTGATGAAACGAAAACTAATAGTCATTCGACACGCCAAGTCCGCTTGGGGAAATGAAAACCTACAGGACTTCGATCGTCCGCTTAACAAGCGTGGTGAAAGAGACGCTCCATTTATGGCACAGCGCTTCTCAGAAACAGAGGGAACGCCAGATAAAATGGTCAGTTCTTCAGCATTGAGATGTAAAACCACCGCCGGTATTTATGCCAACGCTTGTGGCATTGATGCGAAGGACATTCTCTTGAAACCTGAAATTTACGAGGCTCCACTTTCTCGAATTATCGAGGTCATTAACAATTTCGAAGACGAGTGGAAAACGGTGGTTCTTTTCGGACACAATCCAGGGATGTCTTATTTGATTGATTACTTATCAGGAGAAATGGTTCAGATGCCAACGAACGGTGTTGCGTGCATCGAATTGGAAATTGAAAGTTGGAAGCACGCTGGAAACAAGTGTGGTTCATTGGTTTACAACGACTATCCTAAGAAGCACTCCATCGCAACGTGAGCACCAACTTAAAATACATCGCAGGTTTCCTAGGCTTCGTGCTATTGGCATTTGCGCTTTGGTATTTTCGAAACATTGTTATTTACCTCATCATTGCGGTTGTGCTTTCTATCATTGGCGCTCCTCTGGTAAAACTGCTTAAATGCATAAAAATTGGTTCGAAACAGTTACCAGCAAGTATTGCCGCTGCAGGTACCTTGGTCATTTTTATTTTAGTCATTTACGCCTTCTTAAATATTTTTGCTCCACTTGTTGCCGAAGAAGCACGCGCACTGAATGCGGTAGACGTTGAGCAAGTTTCAGACAATATTCAGCAGCGCTTCAACGGGGTAATGTCATCCATTCAAGAGATCAATTTGAGTGGAGATGACCGAAGCAATGAGGTGTTCATTGTAGACCAAGTGAAGCAATTCATCAGTTTTGGTGATCTGCAGCAAGTGTTCAACAATATCTTCGGCTTTTTAGGCAACGCGCTCATTGCCTTCTTCTCCATTCTATTCATGTCGTTTTTCTTCTTAAAAGATGGGCACTTATTCGACCGAATTCTATTGACGATTTCTCCTGATAAGCACATGGAGAAAGTGAAGAATATTATGAACGGCTCACGAACGCTTCTCACCCGTTACTTTCTTGGGTTGGTCGTTCAAGTTTCGTTGATTACACTCTTGATTACCCTTGGGTTATCGGTCATAGGGATCAAAAATGCCTTCTTGATTGGCTTCATTGCAGGGTTGTTCAACTTGATCCCCTACATCGGTCCTATCTTCGGTGCTTTGATAGCACTCTTGATTGCGGTAACGTCTAATTTATCACTTGATTTCAACACTGAGTTGACGCCTAAGCTGCTATCGATTGTTGGTGTGTTTGCAACGGTTCAATTACTTGACAATTTTGTATTTCAGCCTTACATCTTTTCGAATTCGGTGAATGCACATCCCTTGGAAATTTTCATCGTTATTTCGCTCGCCGGAACACTTGGAGGAGTAGCTGGTATGATCATCGCCATCCCTGTTTACACACTGATTCGAGTTGTTGCGAGTGAGTTTCTGAACAAGTTTAAGATTGTTCAATCGTTGACGAGAAATCTCGACACAGACTAAATAGATTTCAACAAGCGTAATCTTTTTCGAAAAAAGGCCAATTAGCCCACAACATTTGCCTAATTTTGTTTCCCGTATTGCTGAAATACGGGACCATGAATCAAACCACAAAGTACGTTTTCGTAACGGGAGGTGTAACCTCTAGCCTTGGAAAAGGCATTATCTCCGCCTCACTCGCCAAATTACTTCAAAGCCGCGGCTTTCGAGTTACCATCCAAAAGCTTGATCCTTATATCAATGTAGATCCAGGAACCCTGAATCCATATGAGCATGGTGAATGTTTTGTAACGGAAGATGGAGCCGAAACGGATCTTGATCTTGGTCATTACGAGCGTTTCTTGAATGTATCTACCTCACAAGCAAACAATGTTACTACAGGACGCATTTATCAGTCTGTCATTAACAAGGAGCGCAAGGGAGAATACTTAGGAAAGACGGTTCAAATTGTCCCTCACATTACGGATGAAATCAAGCGTTGTGTCCAAATCCTTGGTTCGAAAAGTGATTTTGACGTAGTGATCACAGAAATAGGTGGTACTGTAGGTGACATTGAGTCGCTTCCTTACATTGAGGCGGTTCGTCAAATGAAGTGGGAGAAACCCAATGATGTCTTGGTGGTTCACTTGACATTGATTCCGTACTTATCAGCAGCGGGTGAGTTGAAAACAAAGCCAACACAACACTCTGTTAAACAGCTGCTTGAATTTGGTGTACAACCAGATATCTTGGTTTGTAGAACAGAACATGAACTGACCCCATCCGTTCGTACGAAAGTGGCACGTTTTTGCAACGTAAAACTGAACGCGGTTATTCAGAGTATTGATGCCAGCACCATTTACGATGTTCCTCTATTGATGCTCGAAGAAAAATTTGACGAGGTAGTTCTAGAAAAACTAGGCATCAAGACCAAGAAAAAGCCCGATTTGAAAAAGTGGATGCAGTTTTTGGATCGCCATAAAAACCCGAAGCATGAAGTTCGAATTGGACTTGTTGGGAAATATGTTGAGCTCAAAGACAGCTACAAATCCATAGCAGAAGCATTCATTCATGCAGGAGCTGAAAACGAGGTGAAGGTAAATATTGAGTGGATCCACAGTGAGAGCTTAAATGACCGCAATGTTGGTGAACTTTTGGGCTCACTGGATGGTCTGCTTGTTGCCCCAGGATTTGGTTCTAGAGGAATTGATGGGAAGATAGAAGCCATTCAGTTTGCGCGTGAAAAGAACCTCCCGTTCTTCGGAATTTGTTTAGGAATGCAGTGTGCGGTCATTGAATTTGCACGAAATGTATTGGAGCTTCCAGAAGCGCATTCTACTGAAATCAAAGAGTACACGCCGGACCCCGTTATTAGTTTAATGGCTGAACAAAAATCAATCACAAACCTTGGAGGCACCATGCGTTTGGGTTCTTATCATTGTGATTTGAAGAAAGGGTCGAAAGCACAAAAAGCTTACGGCAAAATGGACATTGAAGAACGTCACCGTCACCGCTTTGAGTTCAATAATGACTACTTAGAAAAGTTCGAAGCAGCGGGTATGGTTGCTACGGGAATGAATCCTGATAGTGGCTTGGTAGAAATCGTTGAGGTTCCTGCGAATGATTACTTTGTTGCGGCACAGTTTCACCCTGAGTACAAGAGTACGGTGGCTGAACCACATCCTTTGTTCACTTCATTTGTGAAGGCTACAAGAACGTACGCGAAGTCAAAAAAGCGTGCTGAAGTTCAAGAGGCTTAGCGAAATAAACCTTCTTTAAATTGACCTGATTCATCAAAAAGATGAGGGTATTCTTGCTGCATTACCTGCGCTAAAAATTCTACCGGCACATCAGAGAACGTTCCGTGGTCTTCTAGGTACTGCATGAATCCGTCTTCACTCCTATCGAATGCTTGAAATACGCTGTCATCTTCGCCATTGAAATTCAATGGTTCCACGCCTAATTTTTCGCACAGTGATTTATTGAATGCCGGTGTACATTTCACCCATTTTTCGCTTAGAAAAACTTCTACGAATCCATGTGGGTTGAGCACATCTGTTCCAAGTACTTTTTCAAACTTTGAAGTACCCATGTGATTTCTTACCCTCGCCAACCCCAAACGGGCAGGAACTCCAATAGCTCTGTAAAGTGCTATCAGCAAGGTTGCTTTATGTATGCAATGTCCTTCTTCGGACTTTACCACATGGCTGGCCTTCAAATTACTTGGTTCAAAGGCGATGGCAAAAGGATTGTAACGAATGTTGTCACGCACTAGGAAATACAGTTCAATCACCCTTTTCTTGCCCGATAGATGTGCGGACGAGGTAAGCAGTGTTTCCACATTTTTGGAAGAAAAATCGAAAAAGTACGTTTCTGTTAAGTTGTTACTCTTCATCAAATTGATCTAAGAGCGCGTCTTCGTTAACGGTTGGGTTTTTCTCAGCGTTATTTTTCATGAGATACAAAACGAGGAAGGCGATACCCGTACCCAGTGCCAAGCCAACCAAGTTGATTGCTAAACTGTTTCCCACGTCCAAATCGCCATCAGACAAAAAGAACAGACCTAAGATGACCCCCATTAAAAGTTGAGAACCAATAAAGGTGACCACTCCAATGACTGCCCATAGCCCCTTTGTTCGGTTAAATTTTTCTGCAGCCGACATGAATTGACGGGCCACTACGATGGCGATGATGATACTAAGCATATGTTTTATGTGTTGGACTCTTCACAAAGAAGGTATAGAAAAAAGCAATAAAAACCACTCCTGATTGCACTTCTAAAAATGATTCAAAAAGCATATTTAAACCTAACAGTAGCAATAAGCTGGTGAATAAGAAATCTCTTCTTTTCAGAGCTAGGGCGAAACCGACAATATACATAAGCAGTGTCACCAAGATTCCTATCCACCCAAAGGCAACGCCCGCTTGCAAAAATTGGTTGTGCGGGTTCATGTGTTTTCTAGCTGCATAATCCTCGCCTTTGGCTTCGTAGCGCTCCATGAGTTCATCTGTCACGTCACCCGTTCCAACACCCAGCGGCTCATCTAATATGACCTCCACTGCTGTTTTCCAAGCCACCATTCTTCCAGAAGTACTACTAGAGGCTTTCTGTTGAGTTGGTTCGCCAGCTTCTACTGTTCCTTCCGTTGTTTTCGGATTCACCGCTTCGGCCAATCTTTTTTGAGACAACGGAGAGAACATTACTACAGACGTCAACAATCCGGTACCCAATAGGATGTAAGCGACAGCTTCCTTGGGCAATTTCCGCTTAAACTGTAACAGGGCTACGAGCAACATCGCCAATAACGCGCACAAATATCCAGCTCGACTTGAAAGCAAACCAATGTGTACAATGAGCAATGCTGCAGCTAAATGATGTACCCAAGGAGTTCCCAATGCGAATACTTTTCTGGAATACATTCGGCCCAAAACTACGAGCGCAAAAGCCTCATATGTAGCTAAATACGTAGGATGAAAATACCAAGCGAGATCGGCGTAATAGAAGACCGTTAAATCTGCTCCATTGAAATATAACCACGCCGCTCTACCTATGGAAAATAATGTAAAACCAATGCACCCCCAGACAAATGCCATGAGTACATTTAATCGCTGACGGAGCTCAAAATTGGGCACGAACATCCAAATGAGGGGGAAAACCGCCAGCGATGCTTTTACTTCTAGAGAGAATAATCCAGCTGCTTGGTTTTCACTTGATGCCAACCAAACCACGTTGCATAAGTAGTACAACAATATGGGCAGGAGTGCTTTCCAGCTTTTTTTGGCATCAGAAAGTCCAAATAGCAGGAACGATGTCAGTCCCCACAGAACGATGATTGGTGGCACTGCTTTTTTACTAATTGGCAGAATAAAGGCAATGGCCATGGTTAAAAACGCATGAACAAATAGTGCCTTTGATTTCCAATTATTTTCCAATCGTTACCTGGTTGAAGCTTTCGCGGTTCGTGAGGGTGTTTTGCCTAAAATTAGAAAATGCCAAATTCCTTGAGCATACCCTAATCCATAAGCTGTATGCAAGATAAAAAAGGTAGCGAGCATTCCGTTGTATTGTCTTGAACTTGCTTTGGAGGCGATGGTAGCTACCATTGCACCAATAAACCACAACATCAATCCAAGAATCAGCGGTCCAGGGCCTAACGAAGTGAAAGCAACAATGGTTGCAAGTGCAATAAACGCCACAAAAAAGAATGGAATCATCTGCCGAATTGAAGTAACCGCTTGGTGTTTCTTGTTAACGTACACTTTCCAATATCCGTATTGTTTGTACTGCTTGAAAAGTTTAGAATAGGAAGCGCGCACGTAATATTTAGAACGAATTTTAGGGTCAAACCATATTTTCCAACCGTGTTTATTGAGGCGGAAATTGATTTCATCATCTTGATTTCGAACCAAATCCAAATCAAATAACCCAATCTCATTCAATGCGGTTCTTCGGTATGCGCCAAACGCCACTGTATCTACGTATCCTTTCTTTCCCCCTGTTCGAAAACGCGCGTTGCCCACACCAAAACGAGACCCCATGGCCTTCCCTATGACCTCAGCAGTTTCATTTTCATAAACATTGATAATCATCCCACCCACACATCCGGCTTGTTCATGTTCCAGCATGGCTTCCACATTCAACGCTACGAAAGAAGGCTCTAATTCAGCGTGCGCCCCCAAGATGATGGCCATATCAGATGAGCTTGCTTCAATACCCAGATTTAGTGCCTTGGGCGTATGTCGTTCGGGATTGTCAACGAGTTGAAGGTTTGGGAATTCTTCTTGCAAATTCAAAAGCACTTCTCTCGTGCCGTCATCGCTCATCCCATCAACAACAATAACATCCAATTGGCCTTCTTGAAAAGACTGTGTTTGCGTAGATCGAATACATTTTTCGATGTAGTTGACCTCATTGTAGCAAGGAATAACAATGGAAACACTTGGGTTTTGCATGGGCCAAAGGTAACTAGAATGATGGCTTCGGAAAGCACCTACAAATGAGAATGACGAAGACTGACATCTTGATAAGATTCTCCCCCACAGACATGGCTTGTTTCTGCGCGTAATTCAATAGGGACAGAACACCTAACTCTGCCCACTTCACACCACTCAAACTTTAAACAATGCGTAAATTAATCACACTCTTCGCCGCCCTTGCAGTTTCCTTCGGAATGCAAGCGCAGCAATTTCAACAAGTTTTCACCACTCCTAGCATCGATACCTTCACAAGCGTTGCCACCACGAACGACAATGGGTTCATTTTCGGAGGGTACACCAATGGAATTGGGAACGAAACCAACCAACTATTTCTAGTTCGAACTACCGCCACAGGTGATACTTTGTGGAACGCGAGATTCGGAGGACAAGGAAATGACGGGCTCGAAAAAATCGAACGAATGCCAGATGGAAATTTCGCTTTCGTGGGCAGTTCTTCTTCAACCAACGACTCGGGCAATTCAGATGTAATTGCAGGTGTTTTTTCTGAAGATGGAGAGCTCCTTTGGAGTCAGTTTCTTGAAGGAGATAATGTCGATATTCCATATGACCTTGCAATAGATGACAACGGAAATCTCTTTATAACCGGCATCACCAACAGCTTCAATGAGGACGGCAGTTACGACGTATTCGTATCGAAACTTAGTTCCACAGGAGCACTTGAATGGTTCAAGGTTTACGGAAGTATTGAATACGAGGCATCTCGAGCTATTGGTGTCGATGAAGACGGAAACATTTATGTCTGGGGGCACTTGGATCATTCCACTTCACAGGCGTATGACTGGTTCATTCTGAAATTAGACACTAACGGGACACTGATTTTCACCAAAAGCCTCAGTCTTCCAGGGAGTGAAATTGCTTCGGCCATGGCCATTCTTCCGGGAGGAGATTTATTGCTAACAGGAGATACTGATAGTGAAGGCCAAGGATACAACGACATTTTTTTGACTCGAATGACCAGTGAAGGCGAATTCACTTGGTCGAAGACGATTGGAGCTTATGCATCTGATCACTCCACTTCAATCGAACACATTGAAAACGACATGTATATGATTGCGGGAGCAACTGCCAGCTTTGGAGCGGGGGGACTGGATTTCCTGTCTCTTTATGTCAATGACCAAGGAGATGTAAAGAATATTGGTGCATTCGGTGGCGAAGTCAAAGACGTTGCCCTAGATGTAGTTAAAACCTCAAATGACGGAATTGCAATGGTCGGAACAACCCGTTCATTCGGTTCGGGATTTGGCAGCGCCTTGGCCGTAAGATTAGATCAAAATTTTGAATGCGCATGCAACAACTCTTATGACGGTGGCTTTATGAGCGCGCCATCAACTGCACAAAATGCTGAGGCCGGTATAGAATTAAGAAGCGAAGGAACAACGACGGGGATACCGGCCTTTTCATTTGTGTTAGGAGATGCAACTGAATGCTTGCATTTATGTGGCGAAGAAGTAGTTGAATTTACCTCCGAATCGGATCAAAACATTGATCCTGCCTCGACCTTAAGAGAAGGAGGCTTGAAAATTCAACCCAATCCAAGTAAAGGACCTGTTACGGTCACTACCAAATCATTTGGCGGAGGACACGTGAAACTTGAAGTGTTCAACTTGGAAGGTCGTATTCTGCAAGAATACCTCATGGGAATGCCTGGACAGAAGTCAGAAAGTAGTATGGTATTGAGGCCGCTACCAACAGGAATCTATTTGGTTCGCATGACTAGCGGCGGCCAAGTAGAGACCAAGAGGATGGTCATTGAGTAGCGGCAACAAAGAGGCATCGATTTCGGTGCCTTTTTTAATTCATTTCACTTTGATTCGGTGCAATTGGTGCATATGATGATCAATGTGATTCGCGAGAAATTCAATGGTGGCTTTCAAATCCAACAGTCCAGCAATGGGATGGCGAAAGATCAGTTTGTCATCAAAAGCCTTGTCTAGACTGGAAACAAATTCAACCATCTTACCTTGCAAACCTTCCCAATAAGCCGCCATCTCTTCCAATGAACGATCTCCTTTGGGTTGAGGCAATACGTCTGGCGCCTTCCACTTTCGATCTGTCTTCAATGCGTCATTCAACTTGGACCCAGCAATTTCATTGGCTTGTCCTTGAATTGGCAAATCAGCTGGATTCGCCTTCGTCTTCTTCATCAAGTAACCCAGCGTTCCTTTTTCAGAAGTAATCACATGATCAACTACTTGAAGGGCATTCCATTGACCTTCATCGTGGTTCTTCAACTCTGATTCTGTCCAAGTAGCCAGTTCAGCAAGCATTCTACTTCTATTGAAGGCCATTTGCTCAAATGCCTTTTTTACCGCTTCTGGCATTCTCCTAATTTAAGGTTTCTTAATCATTTCGATGTGTGGAATATCATCTTCTAAATACCCCTCTCCTACTTGTTCGAATCCTAGTTCATTGTAGAAATTCAACAAGTATTCTTGGGCAGAAATTCGAATTAATTGCCCCGGATAAACAGCGTTGATCACGCGAATTCCCTCCAACATTAGTTTTCGTCCTATGCCACCTTTTCGATGTGATTCTTTCGTCACAACACGCCCAATGGCTGGCTCTGCATAGCTGACTCCCGGTTCAACAATCCGAAGGTAAGCAATGGGCAATCCTTCCTCATTTTCAGTCCACACATGAATGCTTTTTTGGTCTTTGCCATCTACATCTTGGTACGGGCAGTCTTGTTCAATCACGAACACTTCTACCCGCAATTGAAGCAAGGAATATAACTCCTCTTTCGAGAGCTCATCGTACGACTTTACAATCCACATTTTATTCGTCTGAAGGTCGAAGTTACTAAACTCAAAGGCAGTAAAAAATGCTTTGCCCATGAACTTCTCTTGCCCCTTTTTCCAGGCTAACCTATAATCCAAGTGGTTGGCGTAAATCTTACATGATTTCGTTGTAATTTTCATAAACAATCTAACTACAATGAGTGAAGTTCTTCTAGCTGTATCAGCTCTACTGGCTGTTATTTTCTTTTTCAAAAGTGCTCATCACAACAAGACGGTAGTGCTCATCATCTTTTTCTGGATAGGTTTTCAGTTTGTTCTTGCAATGAAGGGATTCTATCTTGACTCTATGTCGCTGCCACCGCGTCCAGCGCTTATGGTGGCTCCTCCCTTAGTGCTTCTCGGTATCCTTCTAGCTCTCAACAAGGGACGTTCATTCCTTCGTTCTTTAGATCTGAAGACGCTCACTTGGCTGCACCTCGTTCGCGTCCCTGTTGAAGTAATGCTTTGGCTGCTATTCCTTGATAAATTACTCCCTGTGGACTTGACTTTTGAAGGCGTCAATTGGGACATTCTTATGGGATTAACAGCCCCACTTGTAGTGTATTTCTATTTCAGTAAAAAAATCATGAGTAAAGGCATGCTAATTGGCTGGAACATTCTCTCCTTACTCTTACTCGGAAATGTGGTATTTCGCGGTATACTTAGCGTTGAAAGCCCATTTCAGCAATTTGGGTTTGAGCAGCCCAACATTGCCATGCTTCACTTCCCATTCAATTTTCTTCCGGCGTTGATTGTCCCCTTGGTGCTCTACGCTAATGTGGCTGCGCTGCTCCAGTTAACCAAAAAGAAGTAGAAAATTTTTCACCCTTGACCATCTACTTCATTGAATGGTTACCTTCGCAACATGCAAGGAACAAGTTACCTATCTGTTGAAAATCTTTCCAAACGATTTGGAGATAGACTCATTTTTGAAGGGTTGACCTTTGGAATCATTAAAGGTCAGAAAGTAGCGCTGGTAGCTCGAAACGGAACTGGAAAAACGACCTTGTTGCGCATTCTAACAGGTGAAGACCAGCCAGATGATGGGAACGTTGTTTACAACAATGATGTTCGCATGGCATACCTCGCTCAAGACCATGGCCTATCGGATGACTTGTCCATTTTAGAAAACCTTTTTGACGCTGATAATGAGATGGTTCGCGCCATCAAAACGTATGAAGAAGTTCTGCTTCAGGGCGAAGATGTGGATCAGGATGTGATGCAAGAAGCCATCAATAAGATGGATCAAACAGGCGCATGGAATTACGAAGCTGACGCCAAGCAGATCTTGGGGAAACTTAACATTCACAATCTTGGACTAAAGATTGCCACCATGAGTGGAGGCGAAAAAAGACGAGTAGCATTGGCGAAAGTCTTAATCAGTCAGCCAGATCTGTTGTTGCTTGATGAGCCTACCAACCACTTGGACCTTGAAATGATTGAGTGGCTGGAGGAATACCTCGTAAAAAGCAACATGACCTTGCTAATGGTCACTCACGACCGGTACTTTCTTGAAGTCATTTGCGATGAGATCATAGAGTTAGACGACGGACAACTCTACCGATACAAAGGGAATTTCTCTTATTTCTTGGAGAAAAAAGATGAGCGCGAAGAACTCGCCATGGTCAACAGAGACAAAGCCAGAAATCTTTTTAAGAAGGAGTTGGCTTGGATTCGAACACAGCCAAAAGCCCGAACAACGAAATCGAAGTACCGCCAAGATGCCTTCAAGGATGTCAAGAAGGCCGCACATGTAAATTTGGAAGACGATCAAGTTTCAATTCAACTCAACCCTCACCGCATGGGAGGCAAAATTGTGGAGCTTCATCGCTTGAAAAAAGCCTTTAGCCATCGTGTACTGATTGATAGTTTCGACTATCATTTTAAGCGTGGTGAGAAGATGGGAATAGTTGGGCCAAACGGTTCTGGAAAGTCTACTTTCTTGAACATGTTAACCGGCTCTGAAACACCTGACGGAGGTAAAGTAGTTATTGGTGAAACGGTTGTTTTTGGTTATTACACGCAGTCGGGCATGAATTTCAAATCGGGCATGCGCGTGATTGAGGCCATTCGAGAAATTGCAGATATTATTCCTTTGAAAGGTGGTGCGAAAATCACCGCAGCCCAGCTACTGGAGCGCTTCCTTTTTCCTAGGAGCATGCATTTTCAGTACATCGAGAAATTGAGCGGTGGTGAACGTAAGAGGCTGTACTTGTTGACCATTTTGATGTCGAACCCTAATTTTCTGATCCTCGATGAGCCGACCAACGACTTGGATATATTCACATTATCTGTTCTTGAAGAATACCTCAAGGATTTCCCTGGATGCTTGGTTATAGTGAGTCACGACCGTTATTTCATGGACAAACTGGTTGAACATATTTTGTTGTTTGGAAACGAAGGTCAGTTGCGTGATATTCCCGGAAACTACACGCATTACAGAACCCTTCGCGACAAAGAGGAGCAGCAAGAGAAAAAAGCCCAAACGGCCAAGGCAAGTGCTCCCAAGCCAACGAAAACTGCACCTACATCTGATGGGCCTAAGAAACTCTCCTTCAAAGACAAATACGAATTGGAGCAACTTGGAGGACAAATTTCTACACTGGAGACGCGCAAAAAAGAATTGGAAGAAACGTTGCTTGATACTACAATCAGTATTGAAAAAATGACCGAGGTAAGCAAGGAACTCGGTGCCGTGATCAACGAGTTAGATGAAAAAGAAATGCGTTGGTTAGAACTTTCAGAAATGGCTGAATAGCCTACTGTTGATCGAAATCAACGACAATTTTCTCCGTGCGCGGGTGGGCTTGACATGTTAAGATGAAGCCTCTTTCCACTTCATCAGGTTCAAGGCTGTAATTCACATCCATATCTACTTCCCCTTCAACCAATAAGGCTCTGCATGTGCAACACACACCCCCTTTGCATGCAAACGGAAGGTCTGCTCCTTTCTTGAGGGCAGCATCTAGTACATTTTCCCCGTCGTAAGCTAGATCGAACACCATGCGGTTTCCATCGAGAACAATTTCAACTGCGGCCGCTTTCCCTTTGTCCTCCTCTTTTACTTCCTTTTTGACCGTTTCCTTCAATGCTCCTACCAATGGCGAAGTGAAGAGCTCGAAGTGTACCTTATCTTCATTGACCCCGTCCAGTTTGAGCTGATCTTTCACCGCGTGAATCATTGGTTCGGGGCCACAAATGAAGAAGGCATCACAGGAAGGTAAGTCCAAGAAACTCTTAGAAAGTCCATGGCATTTTTCAGCGTCAATTCTCCCCGTAAACAAGGGAATATCGTTCGGCTCTCGAGTTAGGATATGGAAAACACGCAACCTATTCATGAAGCGATCTTTCAAATCTTCTAGTTCTGTTTTGAAAATGATCTCACTTGAAGTTCGGTTACTGTAAAATAGTGTGAATGTGCTCTCAGGCTCTTCGTTGAGGGTGGTCTTCATGAGTGACATGGCCGGCGTAATACCGCTCCCCGCTAAGAACGCAACATGGTTTCGCTTTTTGGTGGCGTCTAGTTCCACGAAGAAATTCCCCATGGGTGGCATAACCTCCAGTTCATCACCCGCTTTCAAATCTGCATTGGCGAAGGTGCTAAACCGCCCCCCTTCGACCTGCTTAATAGCAACCCGCAATTCGCCATCTTGTCTGCCACTACAAATGGAATATGACCTACGAACATCTTCGCCATTGATCTCCTTTCTTAATGTCAGATACTGTCCTTGTTTGAAGTCAAACGTGGATTTCAAGTCAGCCGGAACCTCAAAAGCAATTGAAACACAATCAGTTGTCTCTTGACGTACAGAAGATACCTTCAATGAATGGAAATGGCGCATGGTTCAAAATTTGCACAAATGTAATTAATATGCTCGCTTTTCGTATCAATCCCTCAAACTCTACAAAGTGTACGTTTCACACCAATACTTCAAACCAAAGGCCTCGTTGTTCATGGCCTACCGAACGTATTTCGTACTTGCAAAATTCGCCGATTAGAACAAGGATTCCATTCTAGTATTTATTCATTCTGAGCGCGGAAATTCGTAAAATTGTAGAGGAATTCCCTAGAACCAAAAAGTTATGGAAGAGACTAGCATGGTAGATCGTTTCGAAGCATATGTTGCTGAGAACAAAAAAATCGAACCAAAGGACTGGATGCCAGACCGCTATCGCAAGACATTGATTCGCCAAATAAGCCAACATGCGCATTCTGAAAT
>JAQWQB010000114.1 GCA_029245065.1 Flavobacteriales bacterium
GGAGATCCTTGAATGATCTCTCCTACTTTCGAGACAGAATTGCTTACTCCTGATTGGGCCGCTATTTTGACTTCATCAGCAATTGTGATGTGGCCTACAATTCCCACCTGGCCTCCAATCATGCAGTTCTTCCCAATTTTAGTAGAACCAGCAATTCCTGTTTGAGCGGCTATAACTGTGTTTTCGCCAATCTCTACATTGTGAGCAACCTGGATGAGGTTGTCTAGCTTAACACCTTTGGCAATACGAGTAGAGCCTAAAGTAGCTCTGTCAACCGTTGTATTTGCGCCAATTTCAACATGATCTGCAATGACTACGTTGCCAATTTGGGCTACCTTCTTGTAGTTGTTCGCAGCATCTGGAGCGAATCCAAATCCATCACTTCCTATAACGGCTCCTGCATGAAATGTACAGTGATTGCCAACTTCACACCCATCAAGGATGCGGGCGCCGGCATACAACGTGCAACCTTCACCAATGGAAACACGGTCGCCTACAAAGGCTCCCGGATAAATTTTGGTCTTCGCACCCACTTTTGCTGTACTAGCAACATAAGCACCAGCGCCGATGTAAACATCTTCTCCAACTTCAGCACCCTCGTCTACAACCGCAGCAGGATGGATTCCTGTTTTTTGGTTCTGGTAGCTATTGTAGAAATCAAGCAGTTTGGCGAAGGCAGCATACGCATCTTCAACACGAATAAGTGTCAAAGCATCAGGCAAGCTATTTTCAGGTTCAAAGTCTGCAGATACAATAGCAATAGAAGATTGCGTCTCGTAGATATACGGAGCATATTTAGGATTTGCAAGGAAAGTAAGACTCCCTGGAGTTCCTTCTTCGATCTTCGCAAGGCGGTCAACTTTCATGTTGGCATCACCTTGAACTGATCCTTGGAGTATGTCAGCTATTTGCTGGGCGGAAAATTCCATCGTCGCAAAAGTAAAAATAATCAACCCTCGAAAGGTGTTAATTGGTGAATTTCAGGCGAAAAAGTGGTTTGAACCGTTATATAAGGCCTTTGGACTTGAGTTCAAGGTACTTATTCACCGTATTTATTGATAGGTCTTCTGGCCGTGAAAGAATGGTTTGGATACCATGCTTTTTCAACTTCATTACCATGTGTTTTTTCTCAAGAATAAGCTTGTCTGAGATGGTCTGAGTGTAAATGTCCGTCAGGTATTTGACCTCTTTTCTACTGTAATCCATCAATTCGGTATTTTCGAAGATCATGACCACCAGTACGTGCTGATGGTTGATTTTTTGGAGAACAGGCAAAGCGCGCTCCATGGCATAAACCGATTCGAAATTCGTGTATAGAAAAACAAGGCTTCTACTTCGAATGACATTTTTTACGGAGCGGTAGAGCAAATCGTAATTCGCCTCTTTCACAAACGATCGCTCATTGTAAAGTGCAGACAGAATCTTCTTAATCTGTATCGGGCTTCGCTCTGCTTTCAGCGTAGAACCAATGGTGTCTGAAAAAGAGATCAATCCAGCTTTGTCGTATTTCTTCAGTGCGATGTTCGAAATAACCAAGGAGGTATTCACCGCATAATCCAATAAGCTCAGCCCGTTAAATGGCATGTGCATGGCCCTGGATTTGTCAATTATGCTGTACATCTGTTGTGAACGCTCATCTTCATATTGGTTCACCATCAACTGGTTTCTTCTACTTGTCGCTTTCCAATTGATACTTCGGATGTCATCGCCTTGAACGTAGCTTTTAATTTGCTCAAATTCATAGCTGTGGCCTAACCGTCGTACCTTTTTTATCCCGTCAAAGTTGCTTGTTTTAGCAAAGGCGAGCAATTCAAACTTTTTCATTTGAATAATGGAAGGATAAGCCGGAACCATTTCGCTTTTTGCTGTTTTGAACTGCCTTGAAATAAGCCCTATTGCTGAAGTGGCGAATACATTGGCAACTCCCCAATGGAACTCTCCTCTTTCGAGTGGGGTGACGTGATAATTCAACACGCGCTCCTCGCCGGGTTCAAGGGTGATTTTAACGTCAAAATCACGACGTTGTAGCTGCACCGGGAGTTCGTCATAAATCGTGAGGTGCATTTTCAGCTGATACCCATTTTGAACATCGAGGAACAACGGATTTTCATCGCCCAAAGAGAGCATTTTACCAGCTCTTCTCTTGAGCGTTATTTTACTCGAAGCATTGAATAGCAGCACACCGTCAGCAATGGTTGCGACAATGATCCCAACGAGCAGCGTCTGGGCCAACGGGAAAAGAAGTGGCAACCCAAAACTCAACGCGAAAAGGAACACACAGATAGCTCCGGCGATGAAGAACCTCGACTGCAAATGAATCGAGGAAATGGCATTTTTTATGGAGGTCAATACATCCATTAACGCGGTACATCAATGTTTTCGAGAATGTCTTTGATCACGTCCTCAACGGTTGTTCCTTCCATTTCTCTTTCGTGGCTCAAAATCACCCTGTGGTTCAATACGGGGTAACAGACGTAGCGAATATCATCTGGCGTGACGAATCCTCTTCCGCGCATGGCAGCCACGGCTTTAGCAGTTCGAAGGATAGACAAAGAGGCACGAGGAGAAGCTCCCAAAAAGAGGTCCCCATTGTTCCGCGTGTTGTTTACAATGGCTGCGATGTAATCAATCAATTCCTTTTTGATGTAGACTTTCTCAATGATGTTTCTCACATCCTTCAGTTTTGCCTTCGTAACGATTGCTTGAACGTCACTTTCCTGACGCTTGCCAAAATCAGATTCGAAAAGAGTGAGGATTTTTTGTTCCTCTTCAAGTGTTGGGTAGGGCACCCGAATTCTAAAAACAAATCGGTCAAGCTGAGCTTCCGGGAGCGAATAAGTTCCTTCTTGTTCGATCGGGTTTTGAGTAGCGATCACGAAGAATGGAAAATCCAATTTATAACTCGTACCGTCATAAGTGATTTGCTTCTCTTCCATAACTTCCATTAACGAAGCCTGCGTTTTTGCTGGGGCTCGGTTAATCTCATCAATGAGAATGATGTTCGAGAAAATAGGTCCTTTTCTGAATGAGAATTCGCTTTCTTTCAAGTTGAAAACGGATGTTCCTGTAATATCAGTAGGCATTAGGTCTGGGGTGAACTGAATTCGACTAAAATCGGCCGATACAGTTTGAGCAAGCATGCGTGCTGTCAGTGTTTTGGCAATACCAGGGTACCCTTCCAATAGGACGTGTCCGCCCACTAAAATCCCAGCCAAAAGCTGTTCAATCATCTCTTGTTGACCGATGACCATTTTGCCAATTTCAGCTTTAATGGCAGTCACCGTTTCAAGCACTAAAGAAGCATCAACATGATCTGCCTTAGGGACCGAAATAGTGCTGTGGCCTGCCAACGAACTGATGTCTTGCGCTGGAGGAGTGCCGAAGGGTGAAGATCCCGGAGTGGGCTCCTCAACAGGAGTGTTTTCCGGTTGAGACGTGGGGTTTTCATTTGCAGAAGGCTGGTTGTTGGCATCCTGATTTTCTTCAGACGGCTTGTTTTGTTCTTCCATGTTACCTAGCGTTTTGATAAAATTGTTCGAGTTTTTGGTGAAACTTCACCAAATCCAGTGCTTCTAATTCTTTTTGTTGGTTGTACTCATTGAACATGGAGAAGACTTCATCCACTTGTTCTGGGTGTAAGTCAGCCTTTTCAGCAAGTCGTTCAATCAGCTCAGCTTCGTCTTGTTGCTCTACGGATGTTTTTAGGCCGTAGCGCTCGCGGACAAATGCTCTGAAAAGTCTCATTTTAAGGCGAAGTAATTTACCATGATCATTTTCCATTCGAAACATGGTTCCAATGGTCTCGGCAAAATCCAACGAAGTGTTTTTCAATGGGTGAATAACCGGGATGCTGCGTTGTTTACGCTTCGCCCCGAAAATCATATAAATCAATATGAAAGCAAGAAATGCGAACCAAGCCCATTTCAAACTTCGCTCAGAGAGAATGAATGCTAGTGGTCCTTCATCATGGCCGTAATCAGTACCGCCTTGATTCGAGTAGTTTTCATTGTGTACATACTGGTATTTCCTGTTGTAATTGTCCCAAATATTGGTCCCTGGTCCAGTGAAAGCTGCTGCTTGGGCGACGTATTG
The DNA here is from genome assembly GCA_029245065.1 of Flavobacteriales bacterium. Taxonomy (GTDB): domain Bacteria; phylum Bacteroidota; class Bacteroidia; order Flavobacteriales_D; family Sanyastnellaceae; genus JAQWQB01. The sequence continues at coordinate 4,093 of JAQWQB010000114.1, forward strand.
AAAGCCAGAATCTTTGAGCAATGAATAGTTGGTGAAGGCAAGTGGTGTAGCGTGCAAATAGAAGAATCCTTCTCCATGGGGGATTCTAATGTAGTTTACATAGTACTCCTCAAAAGTCCCAAGTATCTCAATTTGGTTTCCAGATTTGGCAACAATGTCATCGCTGAAGTAGTGCCACACTTTATTAAGTGGTTGGTGATTGCGTACATACTTGCATTCTGTTTCCCAATTCGCAAAACCGGGCGCTCCGCGAAGTCCAACGAACACGCTGGTGTCTTGGTACTTCTGAATAGGGGAGGTGATGGCAAAACCATCTGTGTCAAAATCGTAATAATAATAGTCTTCTGTGGTGACATCCAAAAGGGTGTCAATGAGCTGGTAATCGAAACGGTGAGAAACGAAGAAGGCGTTGTTTCCTCTGCCAACGTAGTCGAACATGAAGTCCATTTCGAGGCTGTCAAGATAAAGCTCTCTACCCACAAGAAAATAGTTCGAGCCAAATGGAAGTGTGTCGAGGTCTATGCGGTGATAGACAGAGTCGGTAATTTCAACAAAGTCTTGTTGCGGATGTGCCTTTTCCACTAAGTTTTTGAAAACAGAAATACCATACGGATAGTCTTCAAGAGGCTCATAGTTTTCAGACCAATTGTACTCTTTGTTGGCAATAAACAAGAAATATAAAATTCCAAGAATCGCTAAGGCGCCAATGGCAATGTACCACTGTGTTCCACCACCTTTATTCGCTGCCATCGGTAATGGTTTTTAAGGTGGAACTAAACGCGGGTGCTAATGCATCATAGGCTTGTTTGGTAACTTCCGCATCGCCGTACCACACGATTTCAAATGTGAGCGTCAATTTTGAGAATACGGTGAAAAAACGATTTCCCGTCAACTCCATTAGGTAGTCATAATTTGTTTTTTCACGGTGCCAGACCATGTGATTTTCCTTGCTCAATCCTTGGATGATGGCCAGGTAGTAAATACGCACTGCGGCTTTGTAATCTTCAGACTCAAGTGCAAGTCGTAAGTACCTCTCAAGGTCCGTTTCAGGCAAGTTTTCTTCAATTTCCTCTAACGAGTAATTGTTCTCCTCGTTGATCGGTTTCACTTGCATGTCGTTGTACTTCATCTGCTTTACGAACAAGTAAATGATGAGTATGACGATGGTAAGGATGATGGCGCCCAGAATAATAGAAGCGAGTGTTTTATTCAATCCGAAACTCCAATCGAAGGGAGGGTCAAAATATGCGTCAGATGAGTCGTTCGATGATGGCTCTTCCTCTTTTTCCTCTTTCTTCTTTTCTGGTGCTTCTCGTTCGCCGTAATTGATGTTTTCGGTTTCGTCTTGCCAATCTTCCAGCGTCATTTTTGGTGGTGGTGCCTGCTCAAGTTGTTTCACAGCAGCGGGTTCTTCCTGACCAAATGTACTTCCAGCTGAAAGAAGTAAAAGGAAAATGAACAGTATCTTAAATCTCCTTCTCCAAACCATATGCACGTTTTTTGAAAGAAATTGACTTGATACGTTTTTTTAATTCCGTGGCATTCGCAATTTCTTGATTGGAGAAATGTAACAAGCTAAATGAGTGAATCATGGTAGGGAAAAGTGCCCCGAGAGAAAACAAAATCACCCACGTATGTAGTATGTAAATTAGCTTGTCAACCCACGGAATACTCGCGGCAAAGTTGGTGCCGATGATGTCAAAAATGAGGTAAAATAGCGGGGTGCTTGTAATGGCCATGATAGACCACAGCACGAGGCCTTGGGCCAAGAATAGCCCCCATGTTTTTCCTAAGTTTCCTTTCAGTGATTTGAAGGCAGAACTCATTCCCATAAAGAAAAAGTCATTCTCCAATTCCGCTGCCGCGTAGCTTAAGATAAGCAAAGGCCAAATAAAAGGAATGACAATAATGGCGCCGTAAGAAGCGAAAAAACAGCACGACATTAACGCCGCTGTTATAAGCGCATTCAATAAGGTGATGCCGAAGTTGTTCTTTCCGCTTGAAGCAGGAGCGAAACGTTTGAAGCTATTACTACCAATAATGAGTATTGGGATAAGTGCCAGCGTGGTTAACGGGAAGAGAATGAAATAGGACCAGTAATCGAAATAGTTATTGGCATCGTCCCAAAACCAAAAGCCATCTGCCAGGGACTCCAGTTCACCCCCAAGCCCTGAGCTAAACAGAAACGGATCATAAAATTCTAAGTACGTTTCTCCCAGAAACCAAAATAAAAATGCGGTGAAGATGGTGGCGACAAATGCGCTTCCTACCAAAGGCCCAGTGAGCGATTTGGTAAATGTCCTCCACGATTCATTAATGATTTGTCCGGTCTTCTTGATTTTTTCAAACAGCAATTTCTCCTGTGCCTCATTGATGGTCTCTTTGTCAATTTCCGGCTTGGTGAGCCCCAGAGCAGCCCTTCGAAAAGGATAAACGACGAAGTACCCAACTACCAGTGTTAGCGAAAGTAAAATAACCGTTCCTCTTATCACATTTGGGGCGTCGGTGTAACGTGTTGCAAAGCCTTCAATAAAGCCTGCAATGACCAAGAAGGCGCTCACGCCAATCATAATGTTGATGCCGTGCCGAGCAGATAGAAGAAACGACTGTAGCCTCGAATAGCTGCCAGGGAACAGCAGTCCTTTGCCCAAAGCAATTCCGGCGGCCCCGGCCAGTACGATCATACTTAACTCCAAGGTTCCATGAAGCATGATGGCATAAAAACTCTCCCAGAATAAACTTCGCTGAATGAAAAAATACAGGAAGGCGCCCACCATTATTGCATTGGTGAAGACAATGAAACCTGAGCCAATGCTGAAAAGAAGGCCCATTAGAAAGCACAAAAAGCTGACTCGAATATTGTTCCAGGTGATCATGAGAAACATTTCCAAGTGGGAGGTTTGGCCATAAACGGCCATTGGGTCTCCATTCTTGATGTTGTTTTCCGTCATTTCTACATAACGCTCGCCTAGAATGATTTCTACGAAGTCAGGATTGTAAGCACTAGATAGTAAACCGATGCCCACGCCTAAAACGAAGACCAGAAAGGAAACAAGTAGCTGCTTTCTAGCATACCACATGGCATCTGGAAGCTCTTGAGTCCAGAAGCGCTTGAAAGCTCCTTTGTCTTTTTTTCTATTCCGATATAATGTTTGGTATACCTGTTGCGCTAGACCGTTTAGGTAAACACGTACAGATCTATTGGGATAGTAGGTTCTGGAGAAAGAAAGGTCGTCTGTTGACTCAATGAATAGTCGACTAAGCTTTTCAGCATCCTTCTTCTCGCTGTGTAGAATTTTTTCGAATTCTACCCACTTTTCCTTGTTTTGCCCGATAAAATCGGTTTCCCGCATGCTTTCTTAGCCAATTTTTATTGAGATTAGCTAATATATAAAAACACCGACCGAATGCGCAGTATTGAATTGCAGACTACACAAAATGTTACCATCAATTATGATTTGGCCCTTCTGAGAGATCGAATTTTGGCTTTTCTACTTGATTTGGTCATTATCATGGCGGCTGTATTCATCTTGTTCTGGATATTTTTTGCAATTGCGTCGGCATCCGATTATCAAGAGGAGATCGTCTACCTGTTAATCATGCCTATATGGACATTCTATACGTTAGTAATGGAGTCGTTAAACCAAGGGCAAACCATTGGGAAAATGGCACTTCGCATCAAGGTGGTACGTGTCGATGGGCAACAAATGGTGTTTACAGATTATTTACTGAGGTGGGCCTTTCGAATGGTTGATATTTGGTTCAGTGCTGGTTCCATCGCCATTGTAACTATTAGTAGCTCAACCAAAGGGCAGCGGGTAGGAGACATGGTTTCTAATTCAACCGTTGTAAAGGCAAATCCTTCGCTCTTTGTGAGTTTAAGAGATGTCATGAAAATCAATACCACCGAGAATTATAGTCCGGCATATCCGATGGTAAGGCATTTCAGAGAACAAGACATGCTAACCATCAAGCAAACCATCGAGCGGTATCAAAAGTACCAGAATGCAGCGCACAGAGAGGCGTTGGATTTGGTGACGCAAAGTGTGTGTGAAAAGTTGGAAGTAACGCCAATCCCCACGAACAAGGTGTCTTTTTTACGCGGGGTCATCAAAGATTACATCGTCTTGACTCGGTAGTTTGGGCTTACTCAAAACAAGCTTCGTTTTCGGAAGTACGTCGTGAATCATCCGTTGATCTGTTCTCAAGAATAGACCGAAAAAGCCAAACGGGATGAGCTTGCAAATTCCCCGCAGAAAAGCATGCGTAAAGTTGATGGGTTCGTTGTTCTCTTGAAGAACGGTGTAGTTCGTCAATACCTTTCCCAATGTACGTCCTGTGGCTCCTTCCGAAAGAATGGTCATGATGATATAGGTAATCAGCAGGTTAATGACGTTGATGGTGTTGTCTTCAAAGTTGACGTTCTGGTTAAATAAGGAGTACCCGAGCAAGAACAACATGTAGCCTATCCAATAGAGAATGAAGGCCGCGATGCTATCAATGAGTAAATGAATGAAGCGATCAATTACGCGAGGTGTAATAACCAGGTCTTCCTGGGTCGAAGATACAATGGGTTCATCCCAAAGGTTCTCGTCTAACTCATCATCTTTAAGCTTCTTCATGGTTGTGTAGAAGTTGGTCCAATGCCTCTTCGAATTCCTTAAATGTAACGGTTTGGTTCACAACTGGGTGTCCCGGAGCGCTGAGTAGTACGAATTTGACTTCCCCTCCTTCGTTCTTTTTGTCGCTAAGCATCAACTCCCAAAGTTGCTTGGGAGAAAACGAAGGTTTGAATTCACCATAATGTGTTTGCAAAAAGCGATCAATTTCGTGTGCCTTCGCGACTGGAAATCCAGACTTCATCTGTGAGAGCGACAAAGCAACGCGCATTCCCCAAGCAACCGCATCTCCGTGCAGAACAGGTGTCTTCGCTTGATGACTTAAAGCTTCATAAGCATGGCCTGCGGTATGTCCGAAGTTCAACGCTTTTCGCACGTTTTGTTCAAAAGGGTCTTCTTGAACAATGGTCATCTTAATCTCAATAGAACCTTTAATGAGTTTGCCGACACCTTCATTCGTTAATTCAGTGTTTAAACAAGCGTCTAAATAGTCGGTCGGACTAATAAGTCCATGCTTGATGATTTCAGCAAAGCCTGACCTGATTTCACTGGGTGAAAGTGTAGAAAGCCAAATGGGGTCTGCAACAACAAATTGTGGTTGGGCAAACGTTCCTACTTGGTTTTTGAGGTGTTCGAGGTTAACGCCCGTTTTTCCGCCAATGCTGGCATCTACCATGGAAAGAACAGTGGTAGGGACGTGGATAAAGGAGATGCCTCGTTTGAATGTAGAGGCTATGAAGCCGCCCAAGTCGGTAATCATTCCTCCACCTAAGTTGATCAAGCAGCTTTTTCGATCGGCATGCAAATCAATCATTGCCTGCCACAACTGATATGCTATTTCGATGCTTTTGCTCGATTCTCCTGCCGGAACTTCTAGCACTTCGTATTCCACAGAGTCATTTAAGGCAAGGTGGAAAGGGGTGAGGCAATGGGTATGGGTGTTTTCATCCACCAGAACAAATACACTGCTGTATTGCTGTTCGTTGAGATGTTCTTTCAGATCTTCTAGGGAGAAGGCAATGGTATGTTCCATATTGAGCGAAAATAAAAAAAGCCGGATGAAGTATCCAGCTTTTTTTGTGTGGTGCCACCAGGATTTGAACCGGGGACACACGGATTTTCAGTCCGTTGCTCTACCAACTGAGCTATGGCACCATGTTGGGAGCGCAAAGATAGGGACTTTTTTCTTCGAAAATACAGTTGCTTGAAAAGTTCATCGAAAATCTACCGTCACACTTCCAAAGCTAGAATCTATTACTAGCTCACCCTGAGGGTTTTGGCCGATGGTGGCTTCAACTGAATAGGATGAAAAATCTTTTTCGACTTTGTGATTTTTGGTGTTCGAAGGAAGGTCGATGTCTCCGAAAGAGGCTTCTCCTTCAACCCTAAAACTAAGGTCCTCATGGATCTCAATTTCCACATCTCCGAATTCGTTGTCCACTTCTAAGTTTTTACAAGCATCACTGTCAACAAGCACTTCCAAGCTGCTGTAGCTGCAATTTAGTTCCGCATCATCATGAAGGTGTCCAATTTCCATTGCTCCAAATTCGACACTGAATTCACCACCACCAACTCGGTTGATATCGGCTTCTCCAAAACTCATGTGAATGTCAAGGTCTTTGTGTGACATGTCGTCAATGTTAAGTTCGCCATAGCTACTATGGATCTTGGCTTTGTTTCGGAAGGTGCCAATGTCAAGGTTCCCAAAAGCGTGGTCAACGTTCAGGCGAGTATTTTCTGGAGCCTTAATGATGATGTTGATTTCGAATGATCCATCATTGTTGTAATTGCCTCCAGACATTTCCGTTTCGATCATGACCCGTTCTTTGGATCCGTGCATCTTGATTTCGATGCGGTCGAATACTTCGTTGGCGTCTTTCTCGTTTTTTGCTTCAACCACTACTTCGACTTCAATGCTAATTTCATTGTTGTCCCATGATTCAATGGTTACTTCACCAAAAGAAGTGTTTGATTCAAACTCTACATCTGGGTTGACGTTGTATTGCTCCGAAAACTTCTTGATGAAGTCGCTTCCAGATTTCTTCATCCCAAAGCTTGGGGTGCAGAATAAAAATAGTGTGGCAGTAAGTGTAATTAATTGCGTTTTCATAGTGGTATATTATGATTGCACGGTAGGTGCTTTGGGTTCTGTTTTTTCTTTTAATTGCTGAAGCTTGATATGTGTTAGCATTGTTTGCAATACTTGAAGTCTTCGTTTGTAGTTGTCCATCATGGCCTTTACGATGCGTTCATCGCCAAAATTCATATTCAGTGCTTCTTCCAGTCGGGTATATTCAGCTTCAAGTGCTTGAAATTTTTGTACTTCGGTCTGGATGGCTGGGTCTTCCATGTTGATCGATGCCGTTTGAGCAGAAATTTCTGAGCTCATTCGAAGTTCTAACTGTCCAACTTGCGAAGAGACGTCGCTCAACGTACGTTGGCGAAGTACTTGGTTGTCTTCTTTGATTTGAAACACGACAGCTACAACTATGAGAATGGAGGCGGCAGCGGCGATAGCAGACCATTTCCATATAGGATGAACCTTCGTTTCTTTTGCTTTCGATTTTTGAGCCAAAGCCTTCGTGAGAAAACGGTCTTCGTGTCCCTCAAGCATTCCCGGCGCTTCAGGGGGCGAGTTGCCGAGCTTGGATTTTAGTGGGTCATGCATAATTCAACGATAAGTTTTCAATTAGTTTCTTTTTTCCTCTCAAATACTGTGATCGAGAAGTGCTAGCAGATATTTTTAACTCTCTGCCAATTTCTTCGTGGGAAAGGTTGTCCAACAAGTGCATAGAAAGTACTGCTCTGTAGCCTTCTGGTAGTTCGCTTATTAATTTGACAATTGTTCCGCTTTCCCAATTTCCCCAATTCGTGTTGTCTTCTTCCGTTTCGTGCACTAACTCAATAGTCTCCAACTCCGCAGGTTTGAAACGTTTATTCTTTCGCAGCTCCATGAGCGCTTCGTTTCGAGCGGTTTGCCGCATCCAACCAAGTAGTTTTTCGGGCGACTTAATGTCATGTGCTTTTTCATATAATTTCAAAAAGCAATTATGACAAATGTCTTCTGATAGTACTTTGTCGTTTAGCACATAGTATGCTGCACCGAAAATGGAAGAGGCGTGGTCACGGTAAAGTTCCATTAAGGCATCGCTATTGCCTTTTCTAATTTCGATTAGTAGTTCAGAGGTTGTCACAAATAGTGGGCTTTCAACAGTGAGATGCTCAATTCTGTCAAACGTTGCGTCAAGAAAGAAGAAATAATTCAAATACGTTGATAATCAGTAAGATATAATTCTTTTTCATTGTTCTTGTGACCCGGGAGTAGGATGGTCGTCTCATTTAAGGGTGAAAGCCTAATCATTCTTTCGGGTGAATCAACGTTAAATATCGATGAACAATATAAAGTCTTCGATAATTTTTTTGTTTTTCCCGATTGGAGTGCTTTCAATTTATTACTTTTACCCTTGCTTAGTATACCTAAAATGCGAAATGTCGCCTCGAAGCGACGCAATTGCTTAATTATGAGAAAACTTTTATGCTCCCTAACGGCATTGGTTCTGCTTGGTTTGCAGACTTTTGCGCAGAGTCCCTGTGATGGACTCGGGATTGATGTAGAAGTCGTTACAGAACACGATTATTCAACGGGTGATCCGTTGGAAGCGTTGAATGGAATGACAACCTACCGTCTTTACGTAACAACCAATGAGGCAACAGACTTTGTATCTGCCATTGCCGGTGATGTGGATAATCCAGTTGGGATTAACACAACAACTTCTTTTTTCCAGGAACCTACTGTAAGTGTTCTTACTGGAGATCAGAACAACGAAGCGTTCTACGCTGCTTTTCCCTTACAACAGTATGATTCGTGGGTAACCATCGGGCGTGCTACCTCTTCAGACGCTGGTGGTGACATCAACGCTGTTGCTGGTTTGACCGATTGGTCAGGTAATTTTGAAGCAGGTGGAGACCTTGTTATCGACGATGCCATCGGTGGAAGCTGGTTTGCATTGAATGGTGATGTGAACGGTCTAGCTGGTGATGATCAAAAAGTTCTTCTAGGACAGTTCACCACAGATGGTGATTTTTCTGGTAACGTTTACGTACAAATCTTCCCTAACAGTGTTGGAGCAGATGAGTACCGTTGCAACCTTGAGTTCGCATACGTAGCAGAAGATGTTCTTGGATGTACTGATGATGCAGCTTGCAACTTCGATCCAGAAGCAACAGAAGACGATGGTTCTTGTGTTCTTCCTGATGGGTGTACCAACGGTGAAGCTTGTAACTATGATCCTGCTGCAACATGTGACGACGGAAGTTGTGTTGTTGTAATAGCTGGTGAGTTAATGAGCTTGACTGATGGAAATGCTTGCGCTGGAGATGGAGAAGCAGATGTGTTCAGTTTTAACTATGAAACGTTCAACGCTGAAGGAACATCTACTGCATGGGTAGTTACTGATCTTGGAGCGAATATCCTTGATATCATCCCTTCTGTACCAATGGTATGGGATATGGTTGATATCGATTTTGATGGATATGAAGCAGGTGAAGTACTCGTTTGGTACATTACTTATACTGAACTGTTCAACGTAGGAATCGGTGAGAATGCTGGTGACCTTGAAGGTTGCTTCGATCTTTCGAACCCTGTAAGTGTTGAAATCGGTGCTGCAGGTTGTACTAACCCAGCTGCGATTAACTACAACGCTGATGCGTGTGGTGATGATGGTTCTTGCATCTTCGATCAAGGAGATTGCCTTGTGAACTGTCCGGCAGATGCAATGCTAGACTGTGGTGATGATACGAGCGCTGAAGCGAACGGTATGCCAACACTAGCTGGTGATTGTGAAGACGTTACCATTTCAATGAACGAGGATGTTGTTGATGGAGATGATTGTATGTACACAATCACACGTTCATGGGACATTAACCTTGCTGACGGTACAGTTCAAACATGTACGCAGGTGTTGACAGTAACAGACACAACTGGTCCAGTATTGATTGGTCTTCCTGATAACGTATTGGTAGAATGCATCGAAGATGTACCTGCGCCAGTAGAGATTACTGCTGAAGACGATTGCAACGGAGTAGATGGAATTGAGATTTTCACTAGCGAAACAGGATTCCCTGTCGAAGAGTGTGTGGCTTCTACTGCATACGGACTAGGTGATGATTGGGCAATTTGGTTGCCAGTTCTTGAAACATCAGGAGTTGCACTTTCTGATGACTTCGTACCTACAGATAACATTAGCTTCGTTCGTTACAACGATGGAACTGCTCACGTGAGCGGAACAGTTGTAAACAACATGAACCCAGCTCAAGGATTTATCATCGATTTCTACTTCCAGAATGAAGCAGATTGGACAGCATGGGATGCTGCAGGACGTTCTTACAAAGATGACGCTGGTTTTGCTGCCGCGGGAGGAGATCTTTGGACGACTTGGACTTACTATGAAATGGTAAACGGATTCTCTACACTAACAGGTATTGGTGATTTCGAAGGATCGGTTCTTTACATGAGCCACATGCCTTCTAACTACTACTTCGGATTCCAGTGTGGTGAAGCTGCAAATAACAAGAACGGAAACTTCGGTATGAGCGGATGGTTCACGTATGATGGTATCATCAACGGTGAGTCTGTTTCAGGACACGGTGATATCAACGTAGACAAGGAGTGTACTCCTTCAAACGAAATTCCATGTGTAAACCAAGATGAGTTTACATATATGTATAGAGCGACTGATGATTGTGGAAACGCAACAATGGACTCTTACATGGTAATCGTTGACGATACAACTGCTCCAGAATTCACTGTAGTTCCTGAAGACTTAGTTGTAGAATGTGACGAAGTACCAGTTCCTCTTTTCGAAGGTGTTGAAGCAATAGACAACTGCGATTGCGGTGTAACTATTGAATACATCGGTGAAAGTGATACTGATGGTGACGCTTGCAACTATAGCTTCACTAGAACATGGGCAGCTTTTGATTGCTGTGGAAACAGAACAGATTATATTCAAATCATCTCTGTTGTAGATACAGTGCAACCAGAATTCACGTTCGTGCCTGAAGATGCAACGTATGAGTGTGACGAAGAAGTTGTTCTTGAAGATGCAACTGGAGTTGATAACTGCCAGGATGTAACAATCGATGTTGCTGAAAACATGATCGAAGGTGATTGTCCTCAAGAATACACATTGGAGCGTACGTTCACAATGACTGACGGATGCACTGAGCCAGTTGTAGCAACACAGACTATTACTGTTGTTGATACTACTGCTCCAGTAATCACGAACGATTTCCCTATCCAGACTTCTGCTGAGTGTGACGATATTGATTCTGTTGTAGAGCCAATTTTCGAAGACAACTGTGGCGAAGTAACTGTGACTGTTGAAGAGCAAAATCAGTCAGGTGGATGTATGGGCGTTCTTGTTCGTATGTACACTGCGGTTGATGAGTGTGGAAACACTACAACTGTTGATCAGTACATCACTATCCTTGATACAACTCCTCCAGTAATTGTTACTCCAGAGGATATGACTGTTGAGTGTGACGAAGTTCCAGAAGCACCAGGTGCTGAAGGTGCTGACGTTTCTGACAACTGTGCTTTGGATGTGAACGTAACATTCGAAGAAGAAATCATCCCAGGAGATTGCGAAAACAATTACACGATTGTTTGGACATGGACTGCGGTTGATTACTGTGAAAACATGACCGAAGCTTCAATTACCATTGTTGTTGAAGACACAACGAACCCTGTATTCGTTGAAGTACCTGCTGACCTTACACTAGAGTGTGACGAAGAGGTTCCTTCATGCGAAGGTCAGGAAGTAGTAGCTGAAGATAACTGTGACGATGAACTAGTTATTGAGTGTACAGACAACATCATCGATGGAGACTGTCCACAAGAGTACACAATCCAGCGTATCTACCGTGCTTATGATGATTGCGGTAACCAAGGAGTGTACATGCAAACAATCACAATTGTTGATACAACTGCACCAGTCTTCACTGAAGTAGCTGCAGACGTAACAATCGAATGTGACGAAGCAATGCCAGAGCCATTCGCAGCAGCGGATGATAACTGTGGTGATGTTGAAATCACTGTTGAGGGAGTATCAACTCCAGGTGACTGTCCACAAGAATCTACAATGGTTCGTACTTATACAGCAATGGATGAGTGTGGAAACATGAGCACTGCAACACAGACAATCACAATTGTTGACACAACTGCACCTATCTTCGATGCATACGAGATCGATGTAGAAGCACCATGTGATAACGTTGACATCGCACCATTGACTGCAACTGATAACTGTTCAGACGTTGAAATCACTGTAACTGAAACTCCGGTTTCTGGAGGATGTGCAGGACGTATCATCCGTGATTACGTAGCAACAGACGAATGTGGAAACGAAGCTACTGCTCAGCAGATCATCACATTGGTTGATGAAGTTGCACCAGTATTCGTTGAAGTACCAGCAGACGTGACTTACGAGTGTGATGAAGTAATCGCTGACTGTTCTTCTGATGATGTAGCAGTAGAAGATAACTGCACAGAAGTTGAAGTGTCTTGCGCAGATGAGATCATGGCCGGAGATTGCCCACAAGAGTACACAATCATGCGTACTTGGACTGCAATCGATGCATGTGACAACGAAGCAACGTACACACAGACAATCAACGTTGTTGATACAACTGCACCAGTCTTCACTGAAGTAGCTGCAGACGTAACAATCGAATGTGACGAAACAATGCCAGAGCCATTCGCAGCAGCGACTGATAACTGTGGTGACGTTGAAATCACTGTTGAAGGAGTATCAACTCCAGGAGACTGTCCACAAGAATCTACAATGGTTCGTACTTATACAGCAACGGATGAGTGTGGAAACATGAGCACTGCAACACAGACGATCACAATTGTTGATACAACAGCACCAGTAGTAGTATCTGCACCGGCAGACGTTACAATTGAGTGTGACGAAGATGAGCCAACAGAACAGCCAGTATTTACTGACAACTGTTCAGAGGTATCAATCTCAGCTATCTCAGGAATCGTACAACTAGAGTGTGGATACTTGATCGAGCGTTCATGGACAGCATCTGATGATTGTGGAAACGAAACAACTGTTTCTCAAACAATCACCGTAGTTGACACAACAGCACCAGTATTCGATGCATACGAAATCGAAGTGGATGCACCATGTGACAACCCAGAAGCAGTAGAATTGACTGCAACAGATAACTGTGATCTAGATGTAACTGTAACCTACATTGATACTCCGGTATCAGGCGGATGTGCAGGACGTATCATCCGTGATTACGTAGCAACAGATGACTGTGGTAATCAAACGGTAGCTCAGCAAATCATCAACTTGATTGATGAAGTTGCACCAGTATTCGTTGAAGTACCTGCAGACATGACGTACGAGTGTGACGAAGAGATCATGGACTGCGCTTCAGTAGAGATCTTAGTAGAAGATAACTGCACTGAGTTCACAGTATCTTGTTCTGATGAGATCATGGACGGAGATTGCCCACAAGAGTACACAATCATGCGTACTTGGACTGCAATCGATGCATGTGACAACGAATCATCTTACACGCAAACAATCAACGTTGTTGACACAACTGCGCCAGTATTCACTGAAGTAGCTGAAGACGTAACAATTGAATGTGACGAAACAATGCCAGAGCCATTCGCAGCAGCGGATGATAACTGTGGTGACGTTGAAATCACTGTTGAAGGAGTATCAACTCCAGGAGATTGTCCTCAAGCATCTACAATGGTTCGTACTTATACAGCAATGGATGAGTGTGGAAACATGAGCACTGCAACACAGACAATCACAATTGTTGATACAACTGCTCCAGCATTCACTTCAGTTCCTGCAGACCTTGAACTAGAGTGTGACATGGAAGTACCAGTTGTAAACGCAACTGCTGAAGATAACTGTGGTGAAACGACTGTTACTTGGGAAGATTACTACGATTACACTCCATGGATGGCTGCTAGCAATGGTGGCGACGGAGTTGTTGACTTCTCTGACCTACCAAACGGATTCTCTATCAACGGTTCAGATACTGAATCAGGAGACGCGATCTACACGGTAGCCATGACAGCTGTTAAGAATGTAACACTATCATTCGACTGGGAATTCAACACAGTAGACGGAGACGGAGCTGGATTTGATCCATTCGTATATGTAATCAACGATGAAGAATTCGTAGCGATCTCTGATGAAGACGGAGCAGACAACCAGTCTGGTTCATTCTCTATCAACCTTGATCCAGGAATGAACATCTCACTTGGAATCTGGGCTACAGATGACGCTTTTGGTCTTGCTGACGTAACAGTAAGCAACATCAACTTCGAAATCAATGAGTTCGAATGTCCGATTACAGATTGCTTCATCCGTCAGTTCACTGCAGTTGACGAATGTGGAAACGCAGCAACAGCTAACCAGAACATCGTTAAGGTTGATACAACTGCACCAGTCTTCACTGAAGTAGCTGCAGACGTAACAATCGAATGTGACGAAGCAATGCCAGAGCCATTCGCAGCAGCGGATGATAACTGTGGTGACGTTGAGATCTCAGTAGAAGGAGTAACAACTCCAGGAGATTGCCCACAAGAGTCAGTAATGGTTCGTACTTATACAGCAATGGATGAGTGTGGAAACATGACCACAGCAACTCAGACAATTACAATCGTTGACACAACTGCACCAGAATTCACGTTCGTACCTGCAGATGTAACTTACGAGTGTGACGTTGAGTTCGCAATCGGAGGAGCAACAGCAGAAGATAACTGTGGTGAAACAACAGTAACGTTCACAACTCAAACGGCTGCAGGCGACTGCCCACAAGAGTCAATGATCACTGTTACTTACACAGCTGAAGACGAATGTGGAAACACATCTACAGCAACTCAAGTGATCTCAATCGTTGATACAACTGCACCAGTCTTCACTGAAGTAGCTGCAAGCGTAACAATCGAGTGTGATGAAACAATGCCAGAGCCATTCGCAGCAGCGGATGATAACTGTGGTGACGTTGAAATCACTGTAGAAGGAGTATCAACTCCAGGCGATTGTCCACAAGAGTCAGTAATGGTTCGTACTTATACAGCAATGGATGAGTGTGGAAACATGACGACTGCAACACAGACAATCACAATTGTTGATACAACTGCACCAGTCTTCACTGAAGTAGCAGCAGACACAACAATCGAATGCGACGAAGCGGTGCCAGCACCATTCGCAACAGCAGACGATAACTGTGGAGATGTTGAAATCACATCTAACGATGTTGAGACAGCAGGAGAATGTGCTAACAACTACACCATCACTCGTACATACACTGCGATGGATGAATGTGGAAACACATCAACAGCAACTCAAGTGATCACAGTAGAAGATACAACGGCACCAGTATTCACTGAAATGCCAATGAATATCTCAGTACAGTGTGCAGATGACGTACCAGCAATGGAAGCGCCAACAGCAACTGACAACTGTGGAACACCAACAGTAGTGTGTGACGAAGATGTTATCGAAGAAGATGAGTGTGGAAACTACGTAAGCATCATCACTTGCACAGCAACTGATGCATGTGGTAACTCAACACAAGTATCTTACACAGTAACAGTAAGCGATGTAACTGCTCCTGAATTGATGGGAACACCAGACGCAGAGCTTGTAATTGACTGTGACGATGACGTACCAGCACCAGCAGACGTAACTGCAATGGACAACTGTGATGACAACCTTGAGGTATCATTCGAAGAAGTAATTCTTGGAGATGAGCCAGCAGAAGGAAGCACAGCAGATTGTCAAGCATTGACACCAGAAGCGTTTGAAGATGGAGAAGTATGTACAGGTGAGGAGCCATGGAGTTTGAAGCTATTCAACTTCAACGGATTCGAATCAGCACTATACAGCTCAATTGAAACGAACTGGGTTGAATACCCAGACGGATCAGCAACATTGTCTGGATCGGTAGTATCTAATGTAGATCCAAACCGTGGATGGAACATCTCAGTAGAATTTGAAAACGGAATGGATTGGGCTGGATGGTCAACTCAAGGTTTCCCAACAAGCTACAAGGATGATTGCAACGAGTCAGGAGACAATCACTTCGATTGGACTTACTACATCATGTCAGCAGGGGCAACCTTGACAGGATGGGGTGATTTCGAAGGAGCAACGTTGAACCTAGCTCACGCACCATCTAACTACTACTATGGTTACCAAGTTGGTGTTGCAGCCAACAACGTAAACGTAAACTACGGTGGCGGTGGCTGGTTCACTTACTCAGGTATCTTCAACGGTGCTGAAGTGAATGGATCAGGAGACTTTGCATTCGATCACGATTGCTGTCCACAGTATAGCGTACAGCGCACATGGTGTGTAGCAGACTGCTCAGGAAACGAAACATGCTTCACGCAGTTGATCAGTTTCGCAGACCTAGATGGAATCAATCCATTGGCAGGAGACGGAAACGAAACAGCAGCTTTCGAGCCTAAGGGAGATTTCCAGATCACACGCATCACACCTAACCCAGCAATTGCTCGCACAATGATCGAGTACTACACTAGCACGAACAACTCTGTTCGCCTAGCGGTATACGACATGAGCGGACGTGAAGTAGCAGTTCTTTTCGAAGGTAACGTTACCAAAGGAGAGACTTACAGAACGGATTACAGCACTGCTGAGCTAGAAAGCGGAATGTACACAGTACGTTTATCATCACTTAACCACGCTGATTACCAAAAGCTAGTGGTTACTAAGTAAGACTTAGAATACACCTATATAAAAAGAGGCTTCAACA
>JAQWQB010000015.1 GCA_029245065.1 Flavobacteriales bacterium
ATTACGCATTTTGTGGCATCCTTAATGAAGATGACAAGTTTTACAGGAGCAGTTCGGACGAACCTCTTAAGAGCTAAAATGACTGAGCTACTGGTATATTTACACGCTACCCAAAAAGAGACTTTGCATTGTTTTATTAGATCTCGAAAAGCGAATCACGACCTAAAAATGATTCACGTAGTCGAAAGTAATTCGCTCAACAAATTGAGTTTGTCAGAATTAGCTTTCTTGAGCAACATGAGTGTTTCAACCTTCAAACGTTCTTTTGAAAAACATTTCGGAACAAGCCCAATTAAGTGGTTTCAGCAGAAGCGACTAGAACACGCAGCATATTTACTTGGAATTAAAGGACAACGGGCTTCAGATGTATACTTGGATGCGGGGTATGAAAACCTTTCTAATTTTATTCAAGCTTTTAAGATCAAATATGGTATTACCCCAAAGCAATACCAAGAAAAGGGATGAGCTTTTAGCAATACTTTTTGAACGAATTCAGGCAATACTGCCTTCATACTCAGCATAAATTTGTTGACCTAAAGAACAGATTTATGAATAAGATGATCACACTTGTTGGCCTATTTATGTCAACGTTTTCAATTGCTCAAGGAACGTTTACACTTCAGAGTAAAGATATTGGCGGACAAGCTACCATGACAGAAGAGTTCGATGGGTTTGGATGTACGGGAAAAAACACTTCTCCGCAGCTTTCATGGGAAAATGCGCCTGAAGGAACCAAGAGTTTTGCAATTACAATGTACGACCCAGATGCGCCAACTGGCAGCGGGTGGTGGCATTGGGTTGTTTTTGATATCCCTTCCAATACTAATGAATTTGTAACCAACGCAGGAAATGTGAATGCGAAATTAGTTCCAGCAAGTGTTATTCAGAGTATAACAGATTACGGTGCAAAAGGGTACGGAGGTCCTTGTCCTCCAGAAGGGCACGGGTTGCATGAGTACATCTTTACTGTGCATGCGTTGAGCACAGAAAGCTTAGGCTTGGATGAAAACACAAATGCCGCCGTAGTTGGGTATTACCTGGGTAACAATACCTTAGCAAAGGCAAGTATTGTAGTTTATTACAGAAGATAGATTTAATGTCATGATTTAGAGGTGGGAAATAATTCTCACCTCTTTATTTACCAATCGTTTTAACCATCTCAGCGTTAATACGTTGCTGAACAATCGACTTCATTTTCTTGACCCCCTTAATGGTATCATTTTGACGTTCAAATTGAAACCACATCGTTCGGTTTGATGCAAAGAACAAGTCTTTCTTAAAAGGTAAAATGGCATAGGGTTTCCACCCCCAACTGTTCTGCAAGCGTAACGTGTCGTTTTCAAGAAAGACATCTACATTAAAGGGTTTGTTCTTGGCTTGAAAATGGCCTTCGTATGCTGAAAGTGCTTGCGCCGTCATTGGGATTACTGCTCTTCTGGCATTGGATTCCACCACTCGTGCTGAAAGGTCATAACGATCTCCGTTTTGAAGCAAATAAAACTGGTCAGACAATGGTCCCAAGTTTGAGATGGAGTCATTGTACCGATGATACATGGTTCCGTCATAGACAGCTACATAACTTTGCCCTACCACTTCGAATGTAGTTCCATCGACCAGAATACCGGTGTTGTTATCTATTCCAAGAGACAAGTACTCGGCATGGTCAAGAATTTGAAGAGAATGATCAAATAGTTTATTCTTCGCCAAAAAGTGATTCATTAAAATGACCCCTTGAAGAAATTCGAAGCCTGGTTGTTTCTCTTGAGAAGAAAAGTAATTAGCTTGTACGCCAGACCCCGCCGAAACACCTGCAATGATTCCATTTCGATTCAGTAGCTCTCGCAAAGCGTCCTCGGTAGCTGTGTTCGCATAGGAAGCGGTAATTCGTTCTGTTTTACCTCCCAAAATAAAGACGCCTTTTGCCGCTTCGATTGGTTCGTAAAAAGAGGCATCATTCGCCTGATCCTTATCGCGTGTGTGCAAAATGGTGATGTTAGGTATTCCAAGCTTTTCGAACCGACGTTTTACTTTGTCAAACTGTGGGTCGGCTGCGATTTCTTCATCTGAAAAAGCTGTTGGAATAACAATGATAGTAGACGAGCTATCTCCAGAAAAACGTTTGAACAGCGTCACATGCTGTTCTGTGATTCCCCCACCTAGCAGCAGTAGTTTCCCTTTCTCTGGTCCTTTGGAGACTATGTTCGACTGGCCAATTGATTCAACAGTTGCTACGGGCTCCTCAGGGTAGGCACAACTAAAGAGAGAAAGGAGGAGCGTAGAATAAATCAGAAATTTCATCATGATGAAGCGCTATCGTTTACCAAATAGGTAGGGAAGTGAACTTTTCTAATCGAGAGTAACACCGCAACAAATGACAGCCCATGGCTCGCCCATCGCTTCGTTGCGAAACATCGATTAAGATGGGTAGGTTGCTTTGGGCAGAGAATCCATCAAAGAGGTGTAATAGCTTCCCCACATCTCCATTGTAATCACAGCCTAAGGAAGTGTTTCCGTATTCAGTGGGAGCCAAGTCTAAATGGATAGGCCCCACATCAAACGTCTTGTTCAAAACGAAGTCATTTTCATTGTGAAAAATGAAAAACTGATAGTTGTCGAGTGCGTTCTCAATAGATCTGTTCCAATAACCCGTGAACTCTTCACTACCGATGGCTGGGGCCAGCAAACACGCATTGATTCGCTGTGGCGGTGTAACAGGCGAATGGGTATAAGGTTGAGGAGGAATTTTGTCGAAGAGAAGGTCTGTAACAACCATTGCACCTAAGCTGTGCCCAACTACGTTCAACGTGTCTGTTTCTATGGAAGATAAAACACGCCTCAAACCTACTCCAACCTTGTGTGCATTTGGAATTGCCTGTTCTTCTAATAACCGAAACCCTCTGTATTTATAACCACGCACGCCAGAAATGAAGGTGCCATCCCAGTAGACTTCAATGATCAACATGTTTCTGCTATTGGTTTGAAGATCTCTATGGAGGGCCACGTTGTCTGCTGTTGAAAGGTAGCCTGCATTCCCATATGCACGTTTGCGGAAGCCATGAATAATAGCAGAGACCGAAGTGTAATTGTTCAATTTTTCGTTGATCTCTTGAACCTTCCGATTGGCAATCGCTTCAAGGAGGAGAAGTGTTCTTGGGAAGTCGATTACATCGGGTACATCGTATTCTTGATAGAGGGCATGCAATGTCTCCGGGTGATCGATTAAGTATTGCTCTACTGAGCTTTCACTTCTACGAAGTTTACGATCCTTGATAGCAATGTCTGGGTAGATAAATCCATTCTTATCAATAAAAATGCGCACCACGTTAGCTTTCGCAGGTGCCAATTCAGTTGACGCTTCGCCAAAAAGCACACTGTAGTTATTCCAATTCTGCGATGAAGATTGGAAGCTTAGAACTAGTATAGAAATGAGCAGTATAGAACGTAGAATCAACGTGTTGAATTTGGTGCGAAGTTACTAGATTAGCTGTTAACCCAACCTGGAGTTAAATTTCATCACTTCTACAACGATTCCGGGATTAATTCATTGCATGAAGATATTATTCAATAACAAATGGATCACTAAACCGAATGTCATTCATGAGAATGTGGTCGTCAAGTGTCCTTAAAAAAGCAATCAGTGCTGCTTTTTCCTCATCAGTCAAGTTCATTTGCACGGGTTCACCACCTATAGAAGAGTCCACCGTGAGTTGATCGTTCAAATTGGGATGAGCTTGGATACCTGAGTTGTAATGTTCAATAACTTCCTCAAGCGTATTGAATCTTCCATCGTGCATGTATGGCGCAGTGTAACTGAGGTTTCGTAACGTAGCTACTTTGAATCGGCCTTCGTCGCTCGCATTTCCTGATTGATTCTGAACGCCACCATCCGAATACACTAAATCCAGCCCGTTGTTCATGGAACCTGGGGTATAGAAGATATTGGTCATGTGGCACTGATTGCACTTGGTTTCGCCATTGAAATAGACTTCTTTCCCAAGCAGTTCTTGGTCAGTGAAATTGGCGAAGTCAGTAGCTTCTCCTTCATCGAATTTACTTCGGTACGAATAGATACTTCGCAAGTACTGAGAAAGTGCTAATCCAACGCGGTTGGATGTAACTTCTGGATCTCCAAAAGCGGCGGTGAATAAAGCAGGGTAGTAGTCCAGTGCACTTAATCTAGTAGTCATTTCTTCCAAAAACAAGCCCATTTCTTCGGGATGTTCAATTGGAATAAGTACTTGGTTTTCCAATCCGTTCACCCTTCGGTCCCAAAAGAACCTTCTGGTGTAACTCAGGTTGGTCAATGTCATGCTGTTACGCGCAGTCATGGCGCCATTGATTCCTTCGCTGAATTGGTGATTGTCACTGAATCCTGATGACTGATGGTGGCAAGATTCGCAACTTATCGTTTGATCACTGGAAAGATTGATGTCATGAAATAGGACTCTCCCCAAAGTTGCTCCTTCGTCTGTAGTTTCATTGAAGCTGGGAATGTTTTCGAACAAATCTAATGCGTCATTATCCCAAGAAGCAGGAAGAGTAATTTCAGCATAATTGTAAGGTGTTTCAGGAAGCACTAACGTTCTAACAGCTGGTTGAATGGGGTCGGGAGTTCGATCTGGTTTACACGAGCTTATTGAAATTACCAAGGTGATAAGTAGCAAGCTGCTGCGTGAAAGAGAACGATTCATGTTTTACCGAGTTAGTTGTAGTTCACCATTGACTACTTGCGTAGCAGCAGAACCACATACAATTTCGTAATTCACAATGAAATAATAAACACCAGGTGCTAAATCTTCGCCATTCGTTTTTCCGTCCCATTGTCTTCCTAACCCAGTAGTTTCGTAAACCAAGGTGCCCCATCTGTTGTATACACTCAACTCGTATGTTGGCATGTATTGCAACACATTGAATTCGGGATCGTTCGTTAGGAAAGGTCGAAACTGATCATTTTTTCCATCTCCATTAGGGCTTATGATATTGGGAAAGGCCAACCCAGAGAGGTCTAGGTCTTGTTCTTCTGAGGCAAAAACTTCAATGGAAGCAATCGAGCTGCAACCGTTCAATTCATTGGTTACTGTGATGGTGTAAATACCGGTATCACTAACCAGAGGTTCTAATTGATTCACGCCAGTTACAATTGTTCCACCAATGGTGGTCCATTCAATTGAACTGTTTTCGATATCATCAACGAAGGTTCCTAGAATTTCTACGGTAAGGCGTTCGCAGCTCAATGAATCAGCTTCGCCAATAGCAACAATGGGTAGGTCAAAATTACCAGTTACGGTGATACTGCCTTCGTTCTCACATCCAGATTCCGGATTTGTGATGGTAAGGGTGTAGTTCCCTTCTTCATTTGCCGTGGTGTTCAGTCCGTCTATTTCTCCTAATTGTCCGTTCGTGGTCGTCCAATTGAAAAGGAAATCTTCGCCATTTGTTGTTCCTGTCAACGGCACTGCATCTTGATCACAGTTCAGTTCTCCATCAGCTTCTATTGCCACATCGAATGTGGTGAAATCCGCAGTTACTTCAACGGTCTCTTCGGCTCCACATTGCCCGTCATACAGCACATTTAAGGTGTATGTTCCTGGCGATGAAATAACGACATTCTGACTATTTTCTCCCGAATCAATTTCACCGTTGTCCGTAGACCAGTTGTATACAGAAGGGGAACCGAAATTGTTGTCTCCATTTAAGGTGGTAACAGGATTGTAACAGTTAAGTGCCGTTTCACCGGTTATTTCTGCAACAACCTCATCTACAATGATATTCACTTCTGCAGAAAGTTCGAAACCGCATAAATCGGTGTAAGTGACAGTATAAGTGATGTCTTCTTCGGGTGTACAAACAGGTGTTTGAGAAGTAGGGTCGTCTAGGTAAGTACCAGGCTCCCATAAGAACGTGCCATCTGTGTCTCCACCGACGTTTAGAACAGTACTTGCACCTTGGCAAAGTTCTTCGTCAGGACTAGTGGTAATGATGTTTTCCTGTAAGCAGACGGTTTGGGAATTGTTCGACCCTCCAGTTCCGGCAGTGAATCCCCACCATGCGGTAGTTTGTCCGTTGAAAATTTCTGTCACGATGTCAATCTCGTGGGATACACGAAGATCACAATCGAAATAAACTGAAAAAACCATGGTTTCAGGTTCCCAAATCAAGCGTACAATATGATTTTGTCCGTCTTCAATATTTGCGACACCTTCAATAGCTTGAATCGGAGTAGTGATAGCGTTGGACGTTATGTGACTCACGTCTCCGTTGGAAATCATGGCAATGTGATCGTACGCTGGATCTGCATAGTCAAAGTTCTGCCAAGTGTCAAACTCAACGGCAAAAGCGGGTGCAAACCCAAGGAATCCCAATCCGCCACCAGAGGTTCCCAAGGCATTGGTACCTACCGTTTGAAGAACGAAGCAGATCCCATCTGCACCATTTTGATCTTGGTTTCCCAAGTTCATGATAAGTTCCAGGTCGAATGGTTCTAGAAGGTTAATCTGCTGATCGTACCAGATAGCCCCTGTTTGGGTATTTATTGGAGGAGTTAATTGATAGCAATCGCCTCCTACAGCGCTGGCATCTCCTTGCAAAAAATAGCTTTGAGAATATCCCATCACAACAGTGAATAGAAAGAAGAGGTTGAGCGATATGAGTTTCATAGGCATTTTGAGGCCTACAAGATACGGATTCGCCAAGCAAGAATGAAAAATAGAACTACTTCATCTCCACTTCAACACGATCTATAACTCGCTGATAGTAAGTCTCTTTGTTATTTTCGTCAATAAAGACGACCTCAACACCCATTGCTTTCATCAAATCTAGCTTAGCGCGGTCCTTTTCTTTCCGTGATTCCGGACTGTAGTAGTAAATCGTATTTGCAACCGCTATTTTTCCTTGATGAATGGTTCGTGAACGGAATGTAAGAAGCCACCAAAGATCCGTTTCAACAAAATCCAATCCCAGTCCCAAAATGTGAACGTGCTGGGTGAAGAATAATTCAGCCCAAGAGTACAGTTTCAAATTCGTGTTTCGTCTAAAACGAACAACGAAGGGATGTTTAGGCATTGTCTTATCGGCATAATCGGTACCTGTTGCCATGTAATTGCGCAGGCGCTGAAGTTGCCCTCCGTAATGTTCGAAGCCCAAGGTAATACTCGAGGGTTTCTGAATATCACCATGAAGATGCCAAAAGCGTTTGCCATTTGCGTTGAAGTGGCGGAACAAAGAGTACTTGGTTTCGCGAATCTTAACTGGGGCTTTCTTCGGAGTGCTTCCTTCCAATGTGAAATCATAATTGGTTGTCATGATGTCTTCCACAGGAAGGTTGCGAATGCGTTCGTGTATGGCATTCGGTTCAATTTCCTCAATTAGCGCTGCGATGTGCTGTTTGAGTTGAAATTCCTTTTGGACTTTTTCACGCTTAGCCGAAAGGTAAATCTCCTCGTAAAACAAAGGGAAGGGTTTGAGGTACCTAGGGTTTTCGATTTGGACTCCGCAAAACTGCTGGACGCTCTCCAATAGATTCGCCCAACTTTCAGAATTGTTGATGTTATTAATGTCGTTGCCAACAAGAAGCGTATGTTTCATTCTTCTACAACCGTTAGAAGTGTTAGTACGCCTGATGATTCCCGGTAAAGCCATTTTCGATCTCTGTCGGAAGACCAAAAGGAGAACCGGTAAGTGCGACCGTCTATCTCTAGAAAATAATCGATGTGGAAAAGGTAAATCTCTAAATCTTCATCCTTCAAGTCGTAGGATAAAATGACATAATCCTGTTTGCCAATCTCCTTTTCTTCGTGCTTAATTTGCGGGTCAATTGTTCTGATGTAGTTCTCAACGTTAGCGCTCACACCAATAGAATCTTCATACACAGTGCACAACAAGGTGCAATGCGGCTGAGCAAACGTGTGAGAAGAGAAGATCATTTCTGGCTTTCGGTTCCCATCTTCTTTAAACGATGTCATAAATACATTGTCCCAATTCATTGTGAGTTTAGCAGAATGCTCATGAAGCAAATAATCGCCATAGAGGGTAATGGCTACGTTTTCGTGTTGAGTCAGCTGCATGCCATCACCGGCTTCAGGGTTTTTGGTGATTTCAGCCTGTTTCAATGAAGAACATCCTGAAAGAACAACAGCGAGTACAACTAGTAATGCAATGAGTGTTTTCATAGGCTGAAGGTACTAATCAAAGTTGTTTGTTAGGGCGAAGAACTCCTTCGGCATTTCAAAGGAACGGTATAGCCACCAAAATGCCATTAGATTTCATTTCGAATTATTTCTCTTGGATTGAGCCTGACTCCCCTTGTCTGTCGGTATGAGTGGCAACAATCATTTCGGGTAACAAGTCATAAGACGAAATTCCTTCTTCAACTCCCTGAGAGAGCAAATACAGGTTGTTTGACGCCATGGCGATGGACTGCATTCCATTTCTGTAATTCATGGCATCTTCAAA
>JAQWQB010000056.1 GCA_029245065.1 Flavobacteriales bacterium
GACTTTTCAGTATTTCTTGCTTCGCGAATATCCTTGGACTGAATATTTCAGCCAGCTTTAACTCAGCGAAGGTGATTTACATCATCATTCCGATTTTGATCATTCCTCAATTGTTGTTCAGTGGAGTCATTGTGAAATTCGACAAATTGTATCCGATGTTCGCTTCACAATCAAGCGTTCCATGGATAGGGAATATCATGTCGTCTCGTTGGGGATACGAAGCGTTGGCAGTGTACCAGTATAAGAACAACGCCTACGACAGTGAATTCTACGAACTTGACGCGAAGATCAGTCAGTACGCTTGGAAACGTGATTTCTGGTCGAAAGAGATGAGTAACATCATTGATGATACCCGCAAGCAAATTGAAGGAACCAAAGGCGCCAGAGACCTGGAGAACAACTTGAATATTCTCCGCAACGAAATGGCCAAGGAGTTGATTGACGTGAAAGGACTACGTTTCGGTCAATTGGATCAATTGAAGCTGGGAACGGCAACGGTTGCTATGCTAGACTCTACCCAGCGCTCCATTGATCAGTTGATACAATACTACAAGGCCAACTACCGTCAAGTAGCCAGAGCGCAAGATGGTAAGCACACCCGTTTGAGCAAGGAAGACGGCGGAAGAGAAGCATTGAAAACGCTTAACAATGAGCATCACAATGACCGGTTGGAAGAGTTTGTTACCAACCGCAACGACATCAAGCGCATTGTTACGTACAACGATGAATTGGTGCAGAAAGAAGACTTGGTGTACTTGCCACCCAAGCACAAATCATTTTTCAAGGCGCATTTCTACGCGCCAACTAAGAATTTCTTCGGCAAGCAAATTCCTACATTCCAAGCGAACATGCTGGTGGTTTGGGGAATGACCTTATTGCTTTCCATTGTCCTCTTCTTCGACGGCATTCGCAAACTTCTGGAAGGAAGTGGTGAATTGATCGGGAGATTGATGGGGAAGGGGCAGTAACTCCTCTGCCTCCGCCTTCGCCAAGGCTTCGGCGGATGCGTTGACATGAATTTTTTGATATTCTCGACAGGGACGCTCCGCTTGTGTGCGTCCGTGTAAAAGGAGGTGGCTGAGCTTGACCCAGGAGGTGGCTGAGCTTGTCGAAGCCTTGGTCGTTCTTCTGACAAAAAAAAATCAACTTCCTTTCGAGAACCCCCGGAACCGTGAAGAAAAAAGGTGGAAAGAAGCCCAATCCCTCGCTTGTCCGTCTCTTATACTATTCTCCAGCCATGGTTGAAGTTGCACTGTTTCCCCAAGAGATATCTTGAACCAACAATAGTTCCGTATCCAAGGGAGCCAGCAATTAACGCTGGAATAACCACATCATAAAACAATTTATTGCCAAATTCAGGAAAAAGACCAGTAGCAAAAATGGCTATTTGTAGTAAACTTCCCCCAATTATTGTTCCTACCACGTACGCCAAACCACCCACAATAATTAAAGAAGTGCCAATAATTTGAAAAAGACCTGCACTTTTTTTGGTGAGTATGTGAATATCACTTGTGATACATCACACCTGGTAATTCTTCTTCGCTAACCAGATCGTATCTCCAGAAAGCTTGACAAAACGGCCTGAAATAGCTGGTCCGGAATTACGCGCAATATGTAAACGATCGCCTGTTTGAATCGAAACAGATTTTCGTTTCTCCTCATTTTTCAATTCAAGAATGTACGATGTTGTTGCTACATCCGTTGTGTCGTTTTCTGCTGCATTCACAGACAAACAGTTAGAACAAATCAAAAGAAAGAGGAGTGAAGTAGCCCAGAGTAAGGAACGGTTGATGTTGAGTGATGAAGACATAGTTGTTCGTTATGAATAGAGTACATTTTTAGTCGAAGAACCCCGAATTCAGTTCAACCCAAAAAACAATACCAGTGGGTTTTCCTTGCAGAAGTGATTGCGGGCGAGCAGCGCACAGTGCTCAAATTGGTCTTTCCTTAGTTAGGAAAATTAGATCAAGCATTTAGGTTCACAACTCCTCGATTTCCTTCAGGCGATTGATTGAAGAATGAGGTTGATCAATAAACCATCCACCCATCATCCAACTTGTACTTTTTTCCCTTGATGCGGTTTCCAAGTGAGTTATACAAGAACCCTTGTGCGGTATAGAAAATGACGAGACTAAAAACTTCAGAGCCAAGCAGAGTGATACCTACCGGGAGCACAATTCCAGCAACAACATACGCCGCAACGCCCAGTGTAGCAAGAATTCCACCAGCAATTCTAGGGAATACCCCATTGAAAACACGAATGGCTTTGATGCTTTCTAGGGTGTGTATGACCTGCACTCCGTTCTTTTCAATTCGGATTCCTTGTTCAGAAATGGAGATGAAATCTCCGTTCACTTT
The DNA here is from genome assembly GCA_029245065.1 of Flavobacteriales bacterium. Taxonomy (GTDB): domain Bacteria; phylum Bacteroidota; class Bacteroidia; order Flavobacteriales_D; family Sanyastnellaceae; genus JAQWQB01. Next base: position 2,359 of record JAQWQB010000056.1, read on the forward strand.
CATCCCTGAATGTTTGAAGAGCCTTATGCGGTCTCCCGTGTAAATAGTGCGCTGTTTTCCTTCTGATGCGTTGGAAAAGGTCATGGAGTCAAAGGGAAGAGCAGTGGTTGACTGTTGCGAAAATACCGAGAGGGGAATGAGAAAGAGGAGAAAGAGAAGCTGTTTCATGTAGGTGAAATTGTACCGTAATGTACAATTATTACGCTAACATATCCGTCGAATCTTTAGCGTACCCGGGGCAAATTCTATTTCTGGTATCCGCCGAAGCCTTGGCGTAGGCGGAAAAAAAAGGGACACTCCCGTGTCCCTCCAACTAGCGTTAACAAAACGCCTAGCTAATTTCTGCAATTTCGATCATCTTAAAAGGGATGTTGATGATGGCATCGTAATCTTCGCCAGCTTCTAACATATCCTCATCGTCTTCTTCGTAATACCAGTTGATGGTAATTTCTTTGCTGATGACTTCAAGACGCTTGAACAAGTCCAAGATACACTTGGAAGAACTGGTGTTGAAATACTCCAATTGAATATTAACGACGGTGTTCCCTTGGGGCGCCTTTGCGTAAGATTCTATCCACTCAATGAGTGGCTTATAAAACTCAATAGAGTTCTCAGGAATTGATCTTCCTTTAATTTCTAAAGACCCTCCGGCAGTGTTAAACTCTACAGACGGAGTTTTCGGTGTGCCTTCTATTCGAATGTCTTCCATTTCAAGATACTTTAACGTTGAATGTGAAAAATAAGCGCTCGTCATCCATTGGAGAGAAACAGTATTCCATTTGCTTTCCGGATTTCCTCGCAATATCGATAAATCCCAAGCCTGCTCCACCTACCTCAGACAACTTTCCATTAACAAGCTGTTCTTGGTATTCTTTTCGAATTACTTCTTTCCCCAGTTTTTTTGAGGTGTTCCAAGCAATTCTGAAGTGGAATTTGCTGTTCCTTATCAATTGTATTGCCTGTTGCAATTCGTATGCCATCTTTTCCAGCAAGCATCATTACAATGTCGTTGGAGTCGGCATCTGCCCGCGCACCTTGTTCGTTCGCGTGCTTAAACAAGTTCTGCAAGCATTCCACAAGTATGTTGAACGCCTTCTTCCTTGTTTTTGTTTCACAGCCAATGTACATCAGCTTTTGCTCCGCAATCTCTAGCAAAGCATCTAGCAAACTTTCTGAAACGGCTCCTCGAAACGCCAGCATAACGCTGTCATCAGAGAATTGTCCAAATTGCTCAAATATTTCATTCGTTTCTTTCACAGCTCTATTGTTGCCGGATAAGAACACAAAGGTGGAATAAGTAAGATGGTTGACCACAAAGTTAACTGCAATTCTTAATTTTGCCAGTTCAAATGAGTAGGAAGAATCCAAGTACATCGTCAGACAATGCCCACAAAGAGTGGTTCGCCACTTGGTTTGATTCGCCATACTACCACGCGTTGTATGGACATCGGGACGAAAACGAAGCGGCAGAATTCATTCAGAAACTATGTGCATCCTTGCAGCTCAAAGAAGGACAGCTAGTACTGGACCTAGCCTGCGGAAAAGGCAGACACACACGAGTTTTTCATAGACTAGGGTACAACGCAACGGGCGTAGATCTCTCACCAGAAAGCATTGCTTACGCTAAGGAAGTAAGTCACCAAGACATTCGGTTTGAAGTGGCAGATATGCGTTCCTTCGAAATGAATGCACGCTACGATTTAATCGCAAACCTCTTCACAAGCTTCGGATACTTTGAAAAAGAAGAAGAAAATTCGGAAGTATTGCACTGCGTAAAGAAGCATTTGACGAAGGAAGGCTTATTTTTGCTCGACTTTTTCAATGTTCACAAGGTCGTTGCTTCGCTTGTTCCATCAGAGACGGTAGTAAAAGAAGGAGTGAAGTTTGCTATTGAACGTGCTGTAAAAGACGGGCATATTGTGAAAAGCATACAGTTCTCCGACAACGGAAAGGATTTTCAATTCGAAGAGAAAGTGCAGGCAATTGATGACGCGAAAATGAAAGAGTTGCTGATTTCTGCCGGTTTCAACATAGTTGAGCAGTTCGGAGATTACCAATTGAACCCTTTTGAAAAGAACACTTCAGATAGACTCATATTAGTTTGCAGTTATGAATGAACTGGTACAGTATAGCATACTGCTTTGTGGAACAGCCTTGCTGGGTGGATTGATCATTCAAATTGCTGGATCAAAGTTGTTAAAGCACCTGAAGCTTCTGCTCTCGTTCGGTGGAGCCTACCTTATTGGATTGTGTTTTTTGCACCTGGTACCTGAAGTGTTTGCTACAGGAGGTAAGACAGCCGGTTGGTTTGTGCTTGGCGGTTTTCTGCTCCAATTACTACTGGAATACCTTAGCCAGGGAATTGAACATGGACATTTCCATGAACCCAAGGCCATTGAAAAGGGAAAGAAACAATTTCCGTTGATGATCTTCATCAGTCTGTGTATCCATGCGTTCATTGAAGCCATGCCACTTACAGGAGGAATGCATGATCACGGCCATGACCATAGCCACGTGCACCTAGACGGTGATTCGTTGCTCATTGGTATTATCATTCACAAATTACCCGTAGCCATGGTCCTTGCAGGTATGTTATTGTCTGCCGGATTGAAATCAGGTATTCGCTGGGGATTGTTGCTCGTGTTTGGTTTAATGCCTGTAGCCGGATTGCTTTTGTCAGACTTGCTCTTGCACCACTCAGGAGTAGACATGAACATGCTCATCACAGGGTTAAGCGGTGTGTTGATTGGTATTTTATTGCACATTTCGACAACCATTCTTTTCGAAACATCTGATGGCCATCACTTTAACCTAACAAAATTGTTGGTTGTCATCGCCGGTATTCTCATGGCCGCATTGACTTTATAACTTCAGTTTCTTAACCGAAGTAGGGTAGTTATCCACAGAATTGTACTATTTTTAACAGAGTCAATCCAAGTGAAGGTGGAAATACTACGACAAGAAGGTGCAAGTTGTATAGAAGGATTTATCGCAAGAGGTGGTAAACTCCAACTGACTAAGGCGTCTATTTCGTTCGACTTCAAAGAAGATGAACGCTTCGATTCTTTTTCCATTGAACTAAATGACATTGATAAAGTGGACTACTTCCGAACGTTGTCCATTATACCAAACGGATTGACATTGTTTCTGAAAAGTGGCGATATGACGCATTTTGTTGTGGACGATCGCAAAGCATGGAAGGAAGCAATCGCGAAAGCGAAGAAAGCGAAAGCAGTTTAGTGCCATTTTGGGAATCATCTTCCTTCTACAGGAGTAGAAAACAAGATGTTAAAATGTAACTAGCTGTTAATTAGAGGGGTAGGGTTTGGCAAGGTCTCTGTAAAAGGAGAGTCAACCAATGTGAATGCTTAAAAGAATGTGTATGAAAACGTTTAGTACAAAACTCGTAAACGAGAAGGTTGAGTTCATCTTCATTAAAAAGAAGACGAATAAAAGAATCATGGTTTTTGCTCATTATTTAAACTGAGCCGTAACCTCTTCGCAGCTTCAACGTATGATGTGGTTAGACTAAGTTCTCTAACCAATTTATACTTTATACTTTGAAACGCTGTAGAATAAGAATAAACATCCGAAAATTTGAATCCATTCAACTTTACTCAAAAAAGTTGGGCTTCGAAGTGTTCAACCATTGTTTGAACTAGGATTAAGCAAAGATTTTTAACGCGCGATTGAGCGCATCAGGCAGGTGTTCCATACGGACGCCTGTTTTTATTTCCGCTTGTTCGAAGTATTCAAGCATGTGCTCTGTGGGCATGTTCCCCGTTAATTCATCTGCCGCCATTGGGCAACCGCCGTATCCTTTAATTGCACCGTCGAATCGTCGGCACCCTGCAGCGTAAGCCGCTTCCACTTTTTCCTTCCATGTTTCAGGAGTGGTGTGCAAATGTGCTCCAAATTCCACATTCGGTAATTCCGCTTGAACAGCCGTGAACATCGCCTTGATATTCTCAGGGTTCGAAACCCCAATAGTGTCGCTTAGTGCTAGAATTTTTACATCCAACTCCTTGTACAAACGTTCACTCCATTCAATGGCAATGTCTGGGTGCCAGGTTTCGCCATACGGATTTCCAAAAGCCATGCTGATGTAGAGTACCAGCTCTTTGTTGAACTTAGCGCAGCGCTCTTGAATTGCTTCCACCCGTAGCAACGATTCTTCAATGCTGGCGTTGGTGTTCCGTTGTTGGAATTTCTCGGAAATCGAAAAAGGATAACCGAGGTACTTGATCTGCTCATGTTCACACGCATCGTCAGCACCTCTCGTATTTGCTACAATAGCAAGTAGGTGAGTAGCTGATTGCTCCAGGTTTAATTGAGAAAGCACCTCAGCCGTGTCTTTTAATTGAGGAATCGCCTTGGGCGAAACAAAACTCCCAAAATCCAACGTGTCAAATCCCATTTGAAGTAAATGGTTCATGTAGTCAACCTTCACTTCAGTGGGGATGAACTCATGTATGCCTTGCATGGCGTCTCTAGGACATTCGATGATCTTCATGTGCTTCAAAGTAATTGTAGGAACAGTCTGACATAGTACTTAGTAGCGCTCCTACAGTTTTGCAGATACCACAAAGATAGATTTGTACAGAACAAAACGAAAGACATGAAGCGTATTCTTCTCATTGATTCAGATCCGGTTACAGCAGGGCTTTCTGCTAAGTTCCTTACCAACTTCAATTACGAAGTTGAGGTAGCAACTACTGGAAAGGTGGGCTTGGACAAGCTAAACACTGAGCGCTACGATCTAGTTCTTACCGACATTGAGCTGGTTGGACTAGGTGGTTTTGATGTGTTGAAAATGATGAACAAGTGCTTCATGGATGTACCTGTTTTCTTCTTTACCTCGTTGGATGATCCAACAACATGGATTGAAGCCGATAGTTTAGGAGCTAAGAAGCTCATTAGCAAGCGAAAAGACTACATCAATTTGCCGCACATCATAGATTCGTTTTTCTATTCATCACATGATATGGTTGCATAAATGGAACCTTCCTAACGTTAATCCGTATGCATACTCGTGGGGTTGTTTGAAACTGAGTGGGAGAAATTTCTAACCCTTATGAGTATTAAAATGACAGTTCAAGAATTTTTAAGTCTTCCGATGGATGAGAAGACAAACTATATGTGGGACAATGGCATTTGCCATGGTCAACGTCTGATAGACAACAGCTACATTGTATGCATTTTCAGTCTAGGAGAATTTTTTGTTGAAGCAAGGTATTCTTGTAGCAACAACAAAGTAGATGCTATTCTGCCGTTGAATGAAATTCTCGTTTGGGAAGGTTATGTAGATCGTGTTTTGAGACAAGGCCTCCAGTTGAGCTAAGATCGAATACGCCAGCCTCTGACATGAGCGCCAACGAATCCATTTGATGCTCCTCAGTCGCAATATGTAACACATGGCTCTCGGAGTCATAGAAGAAATTGATACCGTCCAACAGGGCGGTTTTTTTATGCCCATTTTTAGGGCTTATTATATACGGACCTATCCCAATATAGGATCCTTTTCGCCACACATTCTCTGGAGCAGAGACCAGGGTGTCTTCCGCCAATTCTACTTCACTCGCTCCATACCGATTCCTCCAACCAGTTGTGCTGTAGCGGCCGAAACGAGAGGTGTAATAAAGGTAGGCTTCCTTGTCTGTGCGAATGCCAATATGAGGGAGTCCCTTTCCACTGAACAACGTGATTTCATAAGCAGGAACAGGGCGGCAACAAATGAGCCCAACCACAAGTACCGATGCCATAATTGCCGGTCGGAAAGTTCGTGCTGAACGTTTTCGAATAAACGGTGTAATCAAAACGTGCAACGCTACATAGAATGCAATGACTTCCCACGCCGTTAACCACAGTCCGTCAGCTGAGGCCCACGAAAATGACGCCACCCAGTGCGACCAACGCAAGAGCAATTCCCCTTCCAATTCAATGAGCCAAATGAACCAGGATGGTGTGAGTCCAGTTGCTTGTCCGACCAGAAATAGGAGGGTGGTGTACAATAGAAGTGTTGCCAGTGGAATGGCAATCACATTGGCCAAGAGGAACAAGAGCGGAAATTGATGGAAGTAATACACACTTAATGGAGCACTTCCTGCTTGAGCGGAAAACGAAACGCACAACCCATTGAAAACCTTTTTAATGAAACGATGCTTCAATTGAAAAAGGGCTTGTAAACATGGAGACCAAATCAATATTCCACCCACCGCGGCAAATGAAAGTTGAAAACCCACCGTAAAAAGAAGTGTGGGTTCCAATACAAGCATAATTAGGGCTGCTGCCCCCAATTGATTGACGGAGTTGCTTCTCACACGAAAACAAAAAGACAAACCAAGCAATGTACACATCAGAGACGCACGAATGACGGAAGGTTGAAAGCCGGTAAGCCAAGCGTAAGACCAACAGAACAGCAACGTGGTAGCATAAAAAAGAAGTTGCGCCCACCGTTTGCGCGCACGTTTGAGAAAGAACAACGGCAGCCCAGCAATCAATCCTACATGCAATCCACTTACGGCTAAGAGATGCATGATGCCCGCAATTCCAAAAGAAGACTTTACAGAGACATCAAGCTTCGTTTTATCGCCCGTGGTAAAAGCCCAAAGCAATGAGCGAACATCCTCATGCTGAATAAGGGCAAGTTGCGAAGCAAGCCATTCTTTGGAGTTGGTCTTCAACGTGTTGTTTTGGTCCGTGGCTAACAGCCCAAATTCATCTAGGAAGAGTTCTGCGTGAATTCCTTGCTGCGTAGCGTAGGCCTTGCCATCAAATTCATAGGGGTTTTGAGGCGAAGCAATGGTTTTCAATTTCCCGGTGAATGTTACATGATGACCTGTTTTTAATGAAATGGTATCGGGTGATTGGGTAAAGTAGAGCGCTTTGACACGGTATTGTTTTCGTTCCGCTTGAATGCTACCAACCATTGAAACCACATTATTCCTCGGGGTAAATGACTCGATCAACATTTCACCTTGGATGGAACCCGCTGCAGGAGGAGTGGGGGCTTGCATGGCATGTTCATGAAGCGACCCGCCTAGCGTCGTAAGAAATAGCCAAACCAAGAAAGACTCACTTCGATAAATCCCCAAGTTGAATTTACGTAGCGACATACAGCCCAAAAAGAGGACCACAACAACAAGTGGAATAAGCGGTACGAATGGAAGCGAGGGAAGATGAAAATGGAGGACAATACCCAGCGATAAACCGAACGCAGCCTTTATAAGTGGAAATGAAAATACTGAAGACACATGCCAAGCTAACTGGAAAATCCGCCTAACTAACAGCTATTTTGTAAGTGTATGGAAATGATTTGTTACCGAATGAAATCGGAAGAGTCCAATTCAGAGAAGGTGTGTTTCTTTTTCAAGAAGTACATCTTCAAGATGCTTTGCTTATACCATCCGGCTCTGTTCGGCTCGGTCATTCCCGCACGAATTCGTTTTCGCTTCTTCAACATTTTAGGCAAGGCGGCGTAGAATGAAAAATGGGCTTTCAAAACAGCCAATGTGTAACTGAATTTACCTTCCGTTAGAAAGCGAAAACCAGCCACACCGTCCAATAGTAGTCTTCTAAAGAACAATGGAATCAATGAGCCCTGGTGGTAGTTTTTTACTAGGATGAAGAGGTTGTTTCGAAAGTTCAGATAGGTCTTGAAAGGATTCAGCTTATCAAGCGTTCCACCTCCAACATGGTAAACATGCGAAGCACCGCAAGCACCAACACGCATGCCTTTGTTCTTTAGTCGCCAACACAAATCGATTTCTTCCATGTGGGCGAAAAAATCCTCGTCCAGGCCGTCCACTTCGTGGTAGGCGTTGGCGTTGACGAACAAGCTAGCACCTGATGCCCAGAAAACTTCCTTGTTAGCATCGTACTGGTGTTCATCTTTTTCGAAACCATCGAAAATACGTCCGGCACAAAACACGTAACCATCTTTATCAATAAAGCCACCAGTGGCCCCAGCATGCTCAAACCATTCCTTGCGATGAAAATCGCGAATCTTTGGTTGGCAGGCAGTCATGTTCTTTTCCTCCATGAATTCAATAACAGGAGGAATCCAATTTGGAGTTACTTCAACATCGCTGTTCAGCAGCACATATACATCTGCCTCGATGTGCTTCAGGCCTTCGTTGTAGCCTTTGGCAAACCCGTGGTTGGTCTTGTTATCGTGAATCTTAACTGTTGGCCAGTTCTTGTTCAGGTAAGCGATTGAATCATCAGTTGACCCATTGTCAACAACCCACACTTCAGCGTGCTGAGAACTGTGCTCCACTACGGAAGGGAGGAATTGCTCCAAGTAATGGATACCATTCCAGTTTAAAATGACTACTGCTATGTTGGGCACTTGCTATCTCGGGTTGTAGAACAGATCTTCCAGCTCGTCGCGTGAATAAGTATCACGTGCGTTCTGTCTGTTCGCTACACTTTCTGACGGACGAAGATCGTTATTTTTTGTCCTCATAATGGATAGCCAGTCCTGATTTTGTACTTCCCCGAGCATATCGCTGTGAAGTAGCTCAAAATCAGTGTTTACGACATTTCTAGAATAGAAAAGAAAACGCTTGTTGTTGAAATTTCCAATTTTGTAGTAGTGCCAGATTTCATACGGAAACACCTCGGTTTCATTGTGTTTGATGACCATTGTCTTCGGCTTCCCAAACTGGAGGTAAACACGTCCACGATCGGTGCGGTGTCCGTACCTAATCTGTGTGGTGTATTCGCCGTTCACGTAGCACACCATTTCATAGTATTCTTTCCAGAGCGACATTGGATCCGTTGCATTTCGATCCAGCCAGAATTTCTCAAAAATACTTTGTAGTACTTCAATAGTCGCCACTTCAACTTGTGCGTCGATGGTGACCCGTTCGAGCGTTCCACCAATCGGATAACAGCTGTCTAAGTAGTAGCGCATGCTGTCAATGTTGTTGAAAGCCATTCCTGGTTCTTTCACATACTCTTCTGAAATGGTGGTGAAGTTGGCTTCTTTTGTGTTCTGGCGAAATAGGGTAGTGGTTTGGACGAAGAGGGTTTTATTTTGCTTATCGCGAAGTTCGATAACCAAATCATATTTTCCCGAAACCACGTCTGTGATATCAATGGTCCTGAGGAGTGGAGTAACTGCTTGTACCTCTTGTCTAATGTATGATCGTGTTTCCTCAAGCGGGCCGTTTTCATTGTACAGGGCGTAACTCAAGGCATATTTTCCTTCGGGAAACAATTTAACGGCGTTGTATACTTCTGCATAGAAGACCAACTTATTTGCTTCGGGTGGAAAGTAATCAGACACCAACGGCAGAATGTCCATTCCAGACTTCGTTAATTCAGTTGGCGTGTCTGCTTTCGCGTAAGCTGCTACAAACGTAATATCAGAGATGCCAACTTGGTCTTCTTTCAGCGTCACTTTGATGAACTGCTGCAGTTCTACCTTGCCATCAGCTTTTGCATTCAGGTCTTTTAAAGTCACCTCCATGTAGTATTCACCAGGTGCTAGCTGAAAGCGTTGTGCATCGATAAAATCAACAACGGCACCGTCATTCGGAGCTTCGCTTTTCACGTTAACTTTACGAAAATCAATGACTTGTTCGTTCTGTGAAAAGACGATTGTTGTTTCAATAGACGCTGCAGGTAGGGCAGTCCCTTCGGTATTCCAATTTACGCTTTGCCCTTCGAATGAAAATAAAACTTCAATAAATGGGCCTTCACCAGGAATAAAAAATTGCTTGTAATCAAATGACGCTCTCAACGCCGCGTTTGCACCTATTCCACAGAAAATCAGTGCAATCAATACCAGTAGTTGTCTCCTCATAATCGTTCTCATGACCTAAAGTTAGCAAATGTAAGGCCCTCAAATGAACAGAAGTTGAATCCTTTTTTAAAATTTGCTTGGTTCAGACAAAAAAATATAACTACTTTTGCCGCGGAGAGCTGGCAGAGTGGTCGAATGCACCGGTCTTGAAAACCGGCGTGCCGCAAGGTACCGGGGGTTCGAATCCCTCGCTCTCCGCCAAAAGTCCCGAACGACCATCGGGGCTTTTTTTTATGCCCATTTTTCAGGTGTTACAGCGGTTTTACCGTATCATTTCCAATACGCCATTTGGTGGTAAATACCCTGCCTTGAAAACATAGTAAACTGGTTTCCTAGGTTGCACTTTTTTCCGTTTTCACTTCCAAATTCAGAATTCGTACCTTTCTATGTCGTTTTTAGAATTGAAAACAATCTGAAATTATGGCCTCTATCAAACACCTGTTGACCTTTACGTTTTGCATCTTTTTCGTTGTTTCTTCTTCAGCTCAGCTTCAAGTAGATACTGAAATCTCCACAGAGCAATTGGTTCAAGATTTTTTACTTGGATCAGGAATCCTCATTGAGAATGTGACTGTACAAGGAGCAGATGTTCAGACAGGGATGTTTTCTTTCGCCCCTGAATCCGTTGGAATGGAATCTGGAATAGTAATGAGCACGGCAAGTGCAAGCAATCTAATGGCACCAGGAAGTTTTGACGATGTGCCTTTCGGGGAAGGAGTTGCAGGTGATGAAGATTTGATTATGATTTCGAACTTGGTTCCGGTATACATTGGTGAGTCATTCAATATTCTTAGTGCCAACGACATGTGCGTTATAGAGTTTGACTTCATCCCGCTCGCTGATAGCTTGGCATTTAACTACGTTTTTGGAAGCAACGAATACGAAGCATGGGTGAATACTGCATTCAACGATATGTTTGCCTTTTTCTTGAGTGGTCCTACGATCTCTGGACCTTATTCAGCACCGGCAGCTTTTCCAAATGGCGCAGCAAACATTGCTTTTGTTCCTGGAACAGATCCTGAATTACCTATTACTGTTAGTTCTGTGAACAGCTCTCTCAACGACGAGTTCTACATTCCAAATGAAGGGCAAGATGATATTGCCATCAATGGCTACACGACGGTCCTTACGGCGAGTGCCTCTGGGTTGAATGTGGGTGAAACCTATCACATTCGATTGGCCATTGCAGATGGTACAGATACCGCTTTGGAATCAGTTGTCTTGCTAGAGGAGGGGTCTTTCTCTGCGTATGAGACCATTGAAGAAGCATTTGGCCCTGGTGATCTAGATGGCGATTCAGATATCGATATCGATGATCTTCTTGATCTTTTAGGAGATCTAGGGTGCGAAGGTGTTGATTGCATTGGAGACCTCAATGGAGATGGCATCACGAATGTAATGGATGTACTGTTCTTCTTAGGCCTATTCGAATAAGTCAGTGACGAAGCTATTCAAGTTCTTCTTCCAGAAGGGCAATTAGCGCAATGCACTCTTCCTTTTTCATGCCGTACAATTGACCTGTTCCTGATTTAATGATGAGGTTCATTTGGACCAAATTTTTGAATTCATCTGTCAAAATAGCGGATGCAAGTTGTTCTTGTTTGGCTGCTGTTAAGGTGGTGAAATTCAATTGTGGCGAAAAAGGAACATTGGCATTCACGTAACGCGTTAGTGCCGGAAAATTTTCCTTCATATCCACTTCGTGCCATCCATAGATTTCAGGATGCGATTGATCGTACATGGTGATCAAACGGTAACGAAGATCATGGTTTTCGATCAATCCGATTTTGCCCGTAGAGCTCGCTTCAATGTACGCAGCCTCATTGAATTTATCGCTCACCGTGTTGAGCATCATAGTTACGTTGGTAGACGTTTCCGCTAAATCTATCATGGAGTCGTTCACCATTAAGCTCTGACATGACAGAGTAACCCGCTCAATAATGGAAGAATGCTCTTTTATTTGGAGTGTATCTGCTTTTAAGTCGTCAATGAACTGATTGACAATTCGGTTTTTCTCTTCTTTTTGTTGATTCGAAACACGCCATTCGTTCAAGAGAAATGAGATCATGATACCGGCAATTAAGATAAGTAACTCAATGTCATACTTTCCAATACGAATTCCTGTCATAGCGTCTTTTTAACGTTTACAATATAGTTAAATGATGCATGGACTATTCCTTTCGTCGTTATCTTTGTGACTGGAATGGCAGCGCAATCTAAAGACGTTAATATTTATCTTTTTCCGGGCATGGGGGCAGATGAACGCTTGTTCAAGCCAATCTCCATAGACCACGGAAACTTGCATTACATTCGTTGGAAGCATGTTCCGGGCGCAAGAACAATGCGCGACTATGCAGAGCACATGTGCGCTTCCATAACCACAGAGAATAACATCTATTTGGGAAGTTCCTTAGGGGGAATGATGGCCAGAGAAATGGCTTCCGTTAGAAAACCCTTGGACTTGATTCTGTTGTCAGCACCTGCTTCGCGAAAAGAGTTTCCACCCGTATTGAATTTGGCAGGTGCATTGCGCATGGGAAGGTGGTTTGGTCCGAAAACAACTTTCAAATTGAATCGGCTGGCAGATACGTTTATGGGTTTTTCTGATCCAGATGACCGAGCGCTATTCTACGACATGTTGACCTCATACGAACCAGCGTTTATTCACTTCGCTATCAATGCCATTTTGGAATGGGAAAGACCAGATAGGCCAGAAGATTATTTTCAGTTAATTGGGACAAAGGACGCCTTGTTCAAAACCAAACGCATGAAGGCTCCAGCAACCATAGAAGGAGCGGGGCATTTCATGACCTTTGAAGAGCCTGATCAAATCAGTGAATACGTCAATCGTCGAATACTACAAACGATTGAAACTCTATAGGTTTCGCTGCGTATACGTTAGTGAAATTCAACAAACTATGCGTTTATTCTTTCTCCTTTTAGCAGTGATTCCGACACTCGCTGTTGCTCAACTAGACAATTGTTATGTGATTCGAAATGAAGGTGATACCTTGACGGGTTCATCATTGATTTACAACGACCTTATTCTTAAAGATCCTTTTTTCAAGCTGGATGATATCAAGCTCGAATTGAGCGAGATCCGATTGGTTCGAAATAACCATGGAATTTTTGCCAACGTGAGCGAACTCACTGGTGGCAAGGAACAATTCGCTATGCGTGTTGTCAATGGAAAAATTTCAGTGCTTGAAGCGGTTGATATGCGTATTTACGGGGGTGATGAACTTCCGCGCTGGTTCGATTCTTCTGAAGAACGCAGAAACATGGCTATCGGAAAGATGCACTTCTACATGAATGAAATGGGAGAGGCAAAAAAGCCTACGTATCAAAACTTGAAAGTCGATTTAGCTTCCAACACCGCAAGTATGGATCACCTCAAAAAGTCAAGAATGTATCAGTGGCTTAAAAGAGGAATGGTCAGCACAGGTGGTTCGTTATTAGCCGTTTCTTTCTGGCAAATGGAAGGTGGATTTGTGATGTCGCCACGACTGCTTATAGCTGCCCTTCTAACAGGAGGAAGCTTCTTGTTCGACAACCCAATTAACGATGAACGTTGGATGGCGGTTGAGGAGTACAATGAAGACTGATCTGCTTAGCGTTCAATCATTTCTAAACTAAACTCAGTTGTTGAGTTAATCTTATTTCTTCTTAAACGCAGCAATTGCGTTTCGTGTAAAATCACTTAGTACGAGGGTTCCGCTCATGGCAGCGCGTTCTTTGAGGAGTTCGTCCCAATGTTCCGTACCTGACCAAAAGTTTTCTTTCAAGGCTGTCATGGCTTCCGGATTACTGGTGGCCAATTTTTGAGCAAGGGTGCCAACCGCTTCGTCAAGTGCAGTCACATCCTCATAAACTTCGGTATACAATCCTTTTTGAGCAGCCCACTCTGCCGACTTCCACTCGGTCGCATTGATGGCTAATTGGCTCATAGCCGAAGTTCCTACTTTACGTTCTACTGCAGGTCCTACCACAAACGGACCGATGCCAATGGCAAGCTCGCTCAATTTCACGGCAGCATACTTCGTTGCCATGCAATAATCAACTGCTGACGCCATTCCAACTCCGCCACCTACGGCTTTTCCTTGAACTCGTCCGATAATAAACTTCGGACATTTTCGTGCCGCGTTGATCACATTGGCAAAACCAGAGAAGAATCGTTTCCCTGTTGCTTCATCGTTGATGGAGATAAGTTCGTCAAAACTTGCACCAGCACAGAATGCACGGTCTCCGCTAGATTTAAGGACAATTACTTTCGAGTTGGTATCTGTACCCGCGGCAGTAATCGCTTGCGCCAATTCACTTAATAAGTGTCCGGGCAACGAGTTACTCTGTGGGTGATAAAATTCAATGGTAGTGACGTTGTTCGCAACGCTTGATTTTACAAATCCTTCTGAAGTAGACATGACGATTTAAACTAAAAAGGGCCCTCAATGTGAAGGCCCTTTGGTATATGTAACGTTTATTTTCTTTCGTTCACAGGAACGTAGTCGCGGTTGTTAGCGCCAGTGTAAATTTGACGTGGACGACCAATCGGATCTCCGTTCTCCATCATTTCTTTCCACTGAGCGATCCATCCTGGTAGACGTCCGATAGCGAACATCACGGTGAACATGTCAGTTGGAATGCCCAAGGCTCTGTAGATGATACCGCTGTAGAAATCTACGTTCGGGTACAATCCGCGCTTAACGAAGTATTCGTCTTGCAAGGCAACTGTTTCAAGCTGCTTGGCAATGTCGATCAATGGATCATCCATTCCAAGCTTGTCTAGTACATCGTCAGCTGCTTTCTTGATGATTTTCGCACGTGGGTCAAAGTTTTTGTACACACGGTGACCGAAGCCCATCAGACGGAAACTGTCTGTTTTGTCCTTGGCCTTGTCTACCCATTTCTGAAGATCTCCACCATCATTTTTAATGGTTTCGAGCATTTCAATTACAGCTTGATTTGCTCCACCGTGAAGTGGTCCCCAAAGTGCTGCAATACCTGCAGAGATGGAAGAGTAAAGGTTGGCTTGAGAAGAACCTACAATTCTCACTGTTGATGCAGAACAGTTTTGTTCGTGATCAGCATGAAGAATCAATAGTTTGTTCAGCGCGTCAGAAATTACAGGGTCTACTTCGTAGTTGCTAGAAGGCAGACCGAACATCATGTGCAAGAAGTTCTCTGTGTAAGAGAGGTCGTTCTTTGGGTACATGATTGGATGACCATTGTTGTTCTTGTATGCTTGAGCAGCCAACGTTGGCAACTTCGCAATCAAGCGGTGAATAGTCATTTCAATATCAGCGAACGGACGGTTCGGGTTTTGAGACTCAGGGTAAAAAGTAGAAAGGCTACTGATCATTGAAGAAAGAATTCCCATTGGATGTGAATCGGTAGGGAAGGCTTCAAAGAATCTGCGCATGTCTTCATGCACAAGTGTGTGCATTGTAATGCTATCAGTGAACCAGTCTAACTGTGTCTTATTTGGCAATTCAGCGTAAATGAGGAGGTATGCCACTTCTAAGAACGAGGCTTTCTCAGCTAGTTGTTCAATTGGATAACCTCTGTAACGGAGAATACCTTTTTCACCATCTAAGAAAGTGATAGCACTCTTGGTAGATCCAGTATTTTTGAATCCAGAATCCAAGGTGATGTAACCAGTCATTCCTCTTAACTTGGAGATGTCAATTGCTTTTTCTCCCTCAGAGCCAGTGATTACAGGTAGTTCATATTCGTTTCCGTCAAGGATAATCCGGGCAGTTTCACTCATTGTTGTATCGTTTATTATGTATTGTTAACGGGTGCGCAATATAAGAAGAATTACACGTAAGTTGTTGCGAAATTATCGCATAAAAAAAGAGGCAAAACAGGCAAAAGAGGCCTCTTTAATCTCATCCATTACAGCAAATCACCAAGTAGGTTTAAATGCGGTTGAATATGCTTGCCATTCTTCTTGCGAAGAGATGTTCTTGTACTCATTCGAATTAAAAAATTTCAAGTACAATTCAATTTGTTTCGGTTCTTGATACCCTTTAATTGGGGCAATGACATTGAGTTCTTCATCGAGGTAAACAATGGTAGGGTAGGCGCTTACCTGAAGGGCTCTTGAGAATTCATGAACTCCGTTACGTCCTTTTCTGTTGGGATCGTACGTTGGGTTTGAAAATGTTCTTCCCTTAAATTCAATAGCATCTGGAGACTCAGCGTTGAATTTTACCGCGTAGTAGTTGGCATTGATGTATTGAATAACGTTCGCATTGGTAAAGGTGTTTTTCATCATCATTTTACAAGGCCCACACCATTTGGTGTAGACGTCAATGAGGATTTTCTTTGGCTCCTTCTTCTGCGCTTCCACAGCTTCTTCAATGGTCATCCAATTGATGCTCGATGTTTGAGCAAAAGCGGCAGAGCTAATCAGGAGACCTAGTATAAATGCAAATCGTTTCATATTCATTGGTTGTATGTACGGCAGATGTACACAATTGTTGTACCAAAGATGCAAAAAAAAAGGCGCCCAGTTGGACGCCTTTTCGTTGAAAGATGTTAATACACTTATACAACACCGTGCATAAGCTTATTCAATGGTTTAGAAAGGATGGCAATCAAGGCTGCGAATCCAATCAAGATATATCCGATGGTTGAGAAGATACTTACGTACTTGTTCAACCCTGTTTCAGTTACATATGCTTTGTGTTCACCAAAGGCACCAGCAAGAGAAGCATCTGTTGCTTGGTGGTCTGCGAATCCGTCACGGAAGTACATCCAACTATCGTAATCAAGTCCCGCGTCGTTTCCGGCTTCAGTAGCTGCTTTGTCAGCATCTTTGATGGCCTTGTATTCTGCGCTTAGTTTATTCCATTCTCCTTGGTTCAGCCAATCTTTGGCAGTAGCAATTGGAGTGTTACTGGTACGAGTAGACCTCCATTCTGCGAAGGTAGAAGTACCGACCGCTTGTCTGTAATCTACCCAGTCCTGAACGTCCATGTACTTTTTCAAGTTCAAGTTGGCTGGTTCACCGTCTAGGGTAACCCAATCTTCGAAGTTCAACGTTCCTTCCAGTTTCATGGCTTCTTTGACAGTGGTGTCTTCATTGAAAGCACTCTTCTTGGCGTCTTCTTCACCTCCGTGTCCTTCAGCACCTGTCAAGGCAGCAATCTGTCCACCAAGGAAGTTCGCGATAGCAAAACTCAAGAACCAACCGCCCATTGCCGTTCCAGCAATGTTCTTCGGCGCAAGCTTCGTTACCATTGACAAACCAATAGGGGAGATGAAAAGCTCACCAGTCGTGTGAAGAAGGTAAAGGAATACTAACGTCAACAATGGAACTTGAAACTGAGACTCCATAGAAAGTCCTACCAACGTTACCAAGAATCCAAGTCCAAGTTGGAAAATACCCAAGGCAAATTTGATTGGAATACTAGGGTTCTTACCAATCTTCGTCAATTTGATCCACATCACAGAGAAGATCGAACCGAAGATAATGATGAAGGCAGGGTTAAAGAACTGCGTCATAGATGCAGGCATGACCCATCCTAAGATTTCACGGTTTACGTTTCGATCAGCGAAGAGTGTAAGTGAAGTTCCTGCTTGTTCGAAACAAGCCCAGAAAACAATATTAATCACCATGAAGATGATCAATGCGATCATTCTATCTCGCCATTCTTTTCCAGCTTTCGCCCCAGCTGTGATTAAGTTGAAGGCCACAATAATGAAAAGACCTAGAAGACCCCATTTCAGGATCTCATTCTCGTTAATAAGGAAGTAACATGCAGGGATAACCAAGAGTGAAAGAATGGTAATCACAGCCACCATGTTCAACGGACCGAATACTTTCTTCTTTCCTTCTTCGCGGATATCCAAACCTGCAGCAGCTTCGTAATTTCTTCTTCCAAACCAGAAGATGAAGAAACCAAGCAACATACCGATACCGGCAAGAGCAAATCCTTTGTCAAATCCGTACGTTTCACCCACATAGGCAACAATCGTAGTTGCTCCTAAGGCTCCCAGGTTGATACCGATGTAGAAGATGGTGAAACCAGAGTCACGACGGGGATCACCGTCTTCGTATAGTTTTCCAACAATAGTGGAGATGTTCGCTTTGAAATAACCATTTCCAACAATGATAGCACCCATACCGAGTAACATCCAGTGTTCGGTACCACCTAAAATCATAAACTCACCGATGGCCATTAAGATGGCTCCCAAAAGAATGGCATACCGGTAACCGAGGAATTTATCGGCCATTTTACCCCCGAGTACAGGAGCCGCATAAACCAATGCCGTGTAAGCACCATAGATCAAACTGGCTTCGGCATCGCCTTTCATTAATGATTTTACCAAATACAAGGTAAGAAGCGTTCGCATACCGTAGTAGCAAAAACGTTCCCACATTTCGGAGAAAAAGAGTGTCATCAATCCTTTTGGATGCCCTGTTGTTGAAGTGTTACTCATTTTTATGGATTAAGGTTAAAATGGAGTTTCGTAAATCTATGAAAAAGAAATGCATCCTCTAAGATTCCTTGAGGATGCCATTTCTTATAAGTTATCTTTCACGTAACTGTGCATCATGGTAAATAGGTGAAGACGGGTGTTTCCGCCATAAATACCATGATTTTTGTCTGGATAGATGAACAGGTCGAACTGCTTGTTGGCAGTTACCATCGCGTTGATCATTTCCATTGTATTCTGGTAGTGCACGTTATCATCAGCACTTCCGTGAACTAGCAAGTACTTTCCTTTTAGTTGGTCTACGAAGTTAATCGGACTATTGTCGTCATAACCAGATGCGTTCTCTTGTGGCGTTCTCATGAAACGCTCTGTGTAAATAGAATCGTAGTAACGCCAGTTGGTTACGGGTGCTACCGCAATTCCCATTTTAAAGTAGTCTGCTCCTTTGGTCATGCACAACGAAGTCATGTAACCACCGTAGCTCCAGCCTTGAATACCAATGCGGTCAGCATCAACGTAGCTCATTCCTTGTAAGTGCTTTGCGAAGTCTATGAAATCATTCGTTTCGTGCTTCCCAAGCTGCATGTACGTTGAATGCTTGAATTCTTTTCCTCTGTACATGGTACCTCTAGGATCGCAGCTCACAACGATGTAATCTTGTTGCGCCAACATCTGTTGCCATAAAAAGGTTGTTCCACCCCAAGAATCAGTCACGGTATTGTGCCCAGGACCTCCGTAGATGTTCACATAAACAGGGTACTTTTTATTCGGGTCGAAATTCGCTGGTTTGATCATCCAACAATTTAGGTCGATCCCATCCGTATTCGTAAACGTGAAGAATTCCTTTTGAGAAAGATCATATTTCTCCAAGGTCTTCTTCAATTTAGCATTGTCTTTCAGCACACGAACTTCTTTCCCTTTCGAATCATTTAAGGTGATGTAATAAGGGGTGTTCGCATCGCTGTGGTAATTGATGTAGTACCTATACGTGGCACTGAAGTCAGCGTCATTGGTTCCTTTACGACTACTTAACTTGCTTGTCTTGCCTTTCTTTACCGACGTAGCGTAAATATGCTTTTCGAGCGGAGATTCTTTAGAAGCAGTGTACATCACTTTGTTACTCGACTCATCAAGCCCAATAAACTCAATCACATCCCATTCACCTTTGGTCAATTGCTTCACTACTTCACCTTTCATGTTGAAGCGGTAAATGTGGTTGTATCCATCTCTTTCCGAATTCCACAAGAATGAGTTTCCATCTTTCATGAAGATGAGGTTGTCGTTGATTTCAATGTAGGTTTCGTTCTTCTCTTCAAAGATCATGGCCGTTTCCAATTGGAAAGGCTGCTTTTCTTTCGACATGTCTGTCATCAAAAACTCCAAGTGATTCTGATGCCTGTTCATGCGCATGATGCAAAGCTTGTCGTTATTCTGAGACCACTGAATGCGCGGAATGTATTGTTCTTTGTCTGCTTGAATATCTAAAGGACGAGACTCTTCTTCATTGAGATCGTAGATGAAAATATTCACCATGCTGTTTTCTTCTCCAGCTTTAGGATACTTGAACGTGTATTGGTCTGGATAAAGGTCACCGTACATCGCCATTTGGAATTGACGAACGTTGCGCTCATCAAATCGGTAGTACGCAATTCGGTCCCCATTTGGCGACCAATAAAAGCCTTTATCGAATCCGAATTCTTCTTCATACACCCAGTCCGTAGCTCCATTGATGATTTCATTGTCTTTTCCGTCCACGGTAATCTGAACTTCTTCGCGGTAAACGATGTCTGTTACGAATAGGTTGTTGTCACGAACGAACGCCACCTTGTCGCCTGACGGAGAGAAATCGGCAAGACGTTGCTTCCCTTTGGCGAAATCAGCAAGCGGAAATGCCCGTGTTTTTTCAATAAGGTATACGTAATAGTTCGCTTTCGAGCTATGGCGATAGATGCCTTCTGTTTCTGTTTTGATCAACAGTTTGCGTTCGTCGCCACTAAATTCGTAATCGTCAATAGATGTACTGGTATCTCCAAAAACCGATTTTGAGCTGGCCAAGACCGCTACTTTTTCACCGCTATCATAAGCGTATTTAACAATTTCAGAACCATTTGCTTCTGAATATTCCATGGTCGTGTAATGCGCGCCATCTTGCATGGAACGGAGTCCGCCAACGTATTCCATTCGGAATTCGCCAGAGTACCAAATGAGTTCA